>JBBSJZ010000069.1:0-16410 GCA_038256795.1 Pirellulales bacterium
CCGTCGAACCAATGCCTGGCACATTTGTCAGGCTCGGGTGGGATGCAGTAGAGGGTGGAAATCATGTTGGCTTTGGCTGCTCGCCGCTGACGTGCAACAACAAAGCGGGTAATGCTGGCATTGAAGTTGGTATCCCAAGAGTGAACCGTTACGGTTTGGTCTCCACTGAACAAGATGGGATAGAACTAGCGAGCCACTTCTCCATCACCAAGCCTGAGCCAGGGCCCTATTGCGTGGTGGAGGTCTGGAGGGAGGCGGGTTGCAGCGCCGATCCATTCGTTGCAGACGTAACAAAGAGAGGCAATGTGTGAGCGACCAAGTCCGAACAAGGCGGTCAACGTGCGGACTGGCAAGGTCCATGACTGTCCCCCTGCTGTGGTTCAGTCGCTTCGACGTAAAGCACGCTTGAGGATTAGCGATGGTGGGGATAATCGAGTTCCTTGGCACTATGGAACTGTCATGGCCAGAGTTTGCGACAGCAGCCGGTAAGCTACTCTCCGCATACCGAATCAAGCGAGTCGAGCACTGGATCAGAATTCTCAGGCAGAATGGCGAAAAATGGGAGGTGTCACCGTTCGCCAATACTGAGACTGGCATTGCTCTTATTGAACGGGTTTTCGACGATGTGCTGCAAACTGCGTCGGAAGCTAAGATCGAACATTTGCAAATTTGGTTGTCGCATCGTGGATTGACCCGCGACCGTCGCAAGTCGTGTTCGATGAAAGCATCCTTTTTTCAGACGCGATCAAGTCATTCACCGAATCGCACATTTCCATTCTGAGCCACCTTGATAATATGGGCAAGAAAGCGTCGGTGTCATACAAGGAACTGGCATCGATGGTTACGAACAAATCGGAAGGGATTATTCTTAACGACCTGTGCGCGCGATTCGATTTTGTTTCTCGAGCTTGGGACCTGAACTGTGAGCGGAAGAGCTCGTTGATGTTTACCGGCAACATGAGCCCCGAGGGAGTAGCCCGCAGTTGTTTTCACGCAATCAACAAACGAGGCCGTCGTTTCTTCGTTCACGTATTCAAGGGTCCAAACTCTGGCACCGGTGTTGAGCCCATCAAGTGACCGATGTGGGCCGGCGACAGCAGACTCCTCCGTGATAACAACCATCGTGCAAGCGAACTGGTTCTTGCCACAAGAGCGGGTGTCATTGACACCTGCTGAGGCGGATTTTAGAAGATTGTAGAGGGTTCCAAAATCGTGAAACACCGTAAAAAACGCGGGTTTCGCTTGCTTTAGATGCTAGCTTTTGGCATTGCGGATTGCTCGTGATCATGCAGCATTCACAAAGCTGATGTTGAGCCGTCCTACGTACTGAGGTTAATACACACCGACTTGGTTTGCAAATAGTTCTCGAGCGCGGCGTGGCCCATCTCGCGGCCCCAGCCCGATTGTTTGTAGCCGCCGAACGGCATCGCCGCGTCAAAGATGCTGTAGCAATTGATCCAAACGGTTCCGGCTTTGACCAATTTTGCCAAGCGATGAGCTTTCGAAAGATCACGGGTCCAGATACCAGCGGCCAACCCATACGCCGAGTCGTTCGCCTTGTTGGAGATCTCGCGATCGTTGACGAACGGCATTGCTGCCACGACGGGCCCGAAAATTTCTTCCCGCACGACGGACATTTCCGCCGTTGCGTTTTTGAGCACCGTCGGGGCCACAAAGTAGCCATTCGAATCGACCGGTTGGCCGCCCGCCGTGACCTCAGCCCCCGATTCGATTCCTGCTTTCAAGTAAGCCGTGACCCGCTCAAATTGTTCACGTGAGACGAGTGGCCCCATTTGCGTCGATGCATCGAATCCATTACCGACCTTCAACTTCTTCGCAATCTCGCTGACCCCTGCGACGACTTCATCGTAGATCCCTTGTTGCACAAATAATCGTGAGCCCGCGCTACACACCTGGCCTTGGTTGAAAAAGATTGCGTCGGCAGCACCGGCAATGGCGATGTCTAAATCCGCGTCGTCGTAAATCACATTGGGGCTTTTTCCACCGAGTTCCAGCGTGACTTTCTTGAGGTTTCCGGTGGCCGCCTTGATGATCAATCTTCCGACCTCCGTCGACCCCGTGAAAGCAACTTTATCGACGTGCTCGTGCGCGGCGATCGCCGCGCCCGCGGTTTCACCGAATCCGGTAACAATGTTGACCACTCCCGCCGGAATACCAGCCTCTAAAATCAATTCACCCAAACGCAATGCCGACAACGGTGTTTGTTCGGCCGGCTTAAGGACCACGGTGCATCCGGTGGCGAGGGCCGGACCTAATTTCCACGCCGCCATCAACAGCGGAAAATTCCAAGGAATGATTTGGCCGACGACTCCGATGGGCTCCTTGAGCGTGAACGCATGGAACTCACTGCCGGGGGCGTAGGGCACGCTGAGTGGGATCGTGTTGCCTTCGATCTTCGTTGCCCAACCCGCCATGTAGCGAAACATATCGGCCGCGAGTGCTACATCGGCTGCCTTGGCAACCGCGAGTGGTTTGCCGTTATCGAGCGTCTCGAGTTGCGCGAGTTCGTCGGCGTGTTGTTCGATGAGATCGCCGATCTTCCACACCAACCGGCCACGTTCGGATGCGGTCATCTTTGACCACGGTCCTGAATCAAAAGCGCGCCGCGCCGCTAAGACCGCCAAGTCGACATCCGCAGCATCGCCCTCGGCAACTCTAGCGATGACTTGGTCCGTGGCCGGATCGAACACGTCGAACGTCTTGCCACTCGCGGCGGCTAACCACTTGCCATCGATGAGCAACCTCTTCGGCTCGCTCAAGAAAGATTGAAGCGAGGCGGGTACAGACGTTTTTAGGTGAGCGATGGGCATTGAGGACTCTGAGGTATTCGACGCGGGTGAGTAGTGGATCTATCCAGCCGATCCGCTCGCCTTAAAACTTCCGAGTCACGGAGATTCGTTTTCTCGGCAAGTCTATTTCCAGCACTTTCACTTTCGTGACGTCGCCAACGGCGACCACGGCGTTCGGATCTGAAACGAAAGTATTGGCGAGTTGCGAGACGTGAATCAGTCCGTCTTGATGGACTCCGAGATCGATGAACGCGCCGAAGTGCGTGACATTGGTGATCACACCTTCGAGGACCATTCCCGGCTTAAGGTCCGACATCGAGTTGATTTTGTCATCGAACTTTACCACCTTGAACTCACTGCGCGGATCGCGACCCGGTTTGGCGAGTTCGCCGATGATGTCCACGATTGTGGGGATGCCGACTTGATGATCGACAAAATCCTGCGGACGCAACTTCTGGCTAAGCGTCGCGTTGCCGACGAGACTTCGCGTGTCGGCGCCGAGATGCTTCGCCATTTTGGCGACCACCGGGTAGCTTTCCGGATGCACCGCCGAGTTATCGAGCGGTTCTTCGCCACCGCGAATGCGGAGGAAGCCCGCCGCTTGCTCGTAAGCTTTCTTGCCGAGCTTCGGTACTTTGATCAATTCCTTGCGGCTGTTGAATCGGCCGTTACCGTTGCGATACTCGACGATACTTTCCGCCAATTTGGGGCCGATACCAGCAACGTGCGAAAGCAGCGAAACGCTGGCCATGTTCAAGTCAACACCGACGTGATTGACACACGACTCGACGACACGATCGAGGCATTTTCTCAACTGAGTTTGATTGACGTCGTGTTGGTACTGGCCGACGCCGATCGACTTGGGATCCGATTTGACCAACTCCGCGAGCGGATCTTGCAACCGCCGCGCGATACTAATCGCGCCTCGCACCGTGATATCCAAATCTGGAAACTCCTTGCCCGCTAACTCGCTCGCCGAATAGATCGATGCGCCAGATTCGCTCACCATCACTTTGGTGATTTCGAGTTTGTGTTCACGGATCAAATCGCCGACGAATGCATCCGTTTCGCGTGACGCAGTCCCATTGCCGATCGCGATGAGTTCGACGTTGTGCTTACGAATCAGCTCCATCAGGGACCGTGCTGCGGCCACCGCGTCCGACTTCGGCGGTGTCGGATAGATCGTGGTATTGGCGAGAAATTTTCCCGTCGCGTCGACGACGGCCACTTTGCACCCGGTACGGAATCCTGGGTCGATGCCGATCGTGACACGCGGACCCGCGGGTGCGGCCATCAACAACTCACGCAGATTCTTGCCGAAGACCGAGATCGCCTCCTCATCGGCCTTTTCCTTGAGTTGCTGCATCACCGATGACTCGGTTGCTGGCATCAACAACCGCTCGTAGCAATCGTCCACGGTTCGGGAAAGTTCGTCGTAAAACGCGAAGCCGCGGTTGCGAGCGAGCTTGGGGCGAAGCTCGCGAAGCACGTCGGCGTCTTCCATCTCGATACCGATCTTCAACACCCCTTCCGCTTCGCCTCGCATCATCGCGAGTAACCGGTGCCCCGGCACTTTACTCGCCGGCTCGCGGTGATCGACGTACAATTCGAACTTACTCGCCTCGTCTTTCTTGCCACGCTTGACTTGCGATGAAACACGCCCTTGCGAGAACGCTTTCTTGGTCATCCAAGTCCGTGTGTCGGCGTCATCCGACCATTGTTCAGCGATGATATCCAAGGCGCCTTGGAGGGCCGCGTCGACGTCCGCCACATCCTTCTCGGCGTCCACGAACGCGTGCAACGTGTCATGTTTGGATTTGCTGAGCGACGACTGAGTCAACAAGAGATCGGCGAGCGGTTGTAATCCTTTCTCGCGCGCCACGGTGGCGCGGGTGCGACGTTTGGGCTTGTACGGCAAGTAGATCGCTTCGAGCGTTTGAATGTCCGCACAGTCCTCGATCTTTTTCCGCAACTCCGCCGTCAGTAAGCCCAGCTCATCGATCGTCTTGAGAACGGTGACCTTGCGAGCGGCCAGTGCTTTGGATTTCTCGACCGCGTCTTCGATCGCCCTCAGCGCCACTTCGTCGAGTCCGCCGGTGACTTCTTTGCGGTAACGAGCGATGAACGGAATCGTGTTTCCCGCCTCGAGAAGTTCCATGGCGGCGAGAACCTGACGCGGCGGTAGTTGCAATTCGTCAGCGATAGCTTTCGCGTTCGTATCCAAGTCGATTCCCTTCCAATGTTGCGAATTCTTATCTCGAGCTACTGATTAATCTTTTGCGGCAGACGGTACAATGGCTGTTACAGCGACGATTCCAAGTCGTTTCATTCCGTGCTCGCCTTCATGGCTTGTTCTGGTTCATGGCTTGTTCTAGCGCGGCAATCGTCTCCGGAGACGGCTTGAACGATCCTGGTCGATTGCCCGCGGCGATCAAGGTCGGCGTCCAACCGTATCGATTCTTGTGGTTCCAAACATTCGGGTCGGCGCCCAGCGACGCGAGCTCACTCACCACGAGCGGGAAATTACGGTACGCGGCACCGTGCATCGCGGTCTCTTGGTTGCGGTCAACCGCGTTCACATCGGCGCCCCGATCGACGAGCCAACGCAGCGTTTCGATGACTTCGGTTTCCGACCCCGGTTCTTCACCGACTGCGATAACACCGATGCCAGCCGCAGCCATGATCGGCGTCGTGCCATCGACATTGGTGAGTGTCGGATCGGCACCGAGCTCAATCAACACCTGCAACAGCGGTAAATCCGCATTCTTGGCCGCCATCAGAAACGGTGTCGCTTGGCGCAGGCTCAGTTTCGCTCGGCCGCCTTCGCCTCGGCGAAGCTGACGATTCACGTCGGCTCCGAGGGCGACGATCTCGCGAACAAAATCCAAGCTCGTCAATTGACCACTACCACGCGGAATCGGATCTCCATCGATACCATCGCCCACACTGGCTTTGCGAGTAAAAACAATCGCGTGCAGCGGAGTGAACTCACTTCGTTCATCGTTCGGGTCGGCGCCTCGCTTGACGAGTTCGATCGCCAGTTCAAAGTGGCCACTTTCGACCGCCAGCATGAGCGCCGACATGCCATCGCGAGCCGCTCGTCCGGAACTCCGCTTCGGCTTCATCTCCGTGTTCACGTCAACGCCGCTGTCCAGCAATCGCAGCGCGGATGCAGTTCTTCCCTCTCGAGCCGCAAACATCATCGCGGTGAAGCCTGTCGCCAGCGTCACGCCGGTGTCTGCACCGGCGCGAACGAGTGCATCGACGCACTCGGTGTTGCCCTCGTCGGCTGCCCACATCAGCGCCGTTTGCCCACGACTCTCCTGGTCATCAAGGTTGGCCCCCGCGTTAATCAATAACTCGAGTGGCCCGAGGAGTCCGGTTCGTGCAGCGATCATCAACGGTGTGACTCCAGCGGCGCCCTTCTCATTCACTTCCGCGCCTGCGGCAATCAATTGACTCACAAGTTCACCGTCGCCACTGGTGCACGCGATGACGAGCGGCGTGATCTGGTAATTGTTCGTTCGATTGACGTCACAACCCGCATCGAGCAGCCGCCTTGTCCACACGGCGTCGTGATGTAAGACGGCCCAGTGCAGTGACGTCATCCCATCGGGTTGGGCCTTCGTCGCATCATGGCCTTGCTCGAGCAGCGATGCCGCGCGAGTCCAATTTCGATGCTCGAGTGCGTCGGCGATCGTCCCAGCCGTGCCGGATGCATCAATTGCATCAGCTGCTTTGGCCGCGGTGGTCAAGCTCGCTACCAACATTAACACTGCCCACAAAGTCACCATCATCGAAGCATACACACTTCGCCCGATGATGCTCACGTGGCTGGCGAGTGACGATTGAGACCTGACGACTCTGGTCATCAAACCGCCTCGAACAATTGCGACACTTCGCCATCGCTATCGGCAAAAGAATCGAGCGGCACGCCAGCTTTATTGAGTAGCGTCAAATGCAGGTTCGCGAGCGGGGTCGGTTGATCGAACACGAGGTGTCGACCGCCACGCATCTTGCCCGCCGCGCCACCGGCGACGAGGATCGGTAGATTCGTGTGATCGTGCGCGTCGGAATCGCCCATTCCACTGCCGTACAAATACAACGAATGATCCAGGAGGGTTCCACCAGCTTCCGGCGTCGCCGCCATCTTCTCGAGGAACTCCGCGAACAAGGACACATGGAACTGGTTGATCTTGGCAATCTTGGCGAGCTTCTCAGGATTTTTGCCGTGATGCGTGGTCGGATGGTGCGGCTCCGGTACTCCGATTTCGGGGTACGTCCGTGTGCTGGCTTCGCGAGCCAATTGGAACGAGACGACACGGGTGATGTCGCCTTGGAAGGCAAGCAATTGCAAGTCGAACATCAACCGGGCGTGATCCGCGTACGCGACTGGCACACCGACGGGTCGGTCGAGATCGGGTAGCGGATTTTCAGCCACGTTGGCTTCGGCGAGTTGGATTCGTCGTTCGACTTCACGAATGCTTTCGAAGTACTCGTTGAGCTTATTTCGATCGTCGGCACCGAGATCCTTAGCCAATCGTTTCATCTCGCTCGTCACGCTGTCGAGCAAACTTGCCCGTCGCTCAATCGCCTGGCGGCGATCGCCGATACTTCCACCCGCACCGAAGAGGCTCTCGAACACGATCCGCGGATGAGCCTCACTGGGCAGCGGCGTGGTGGGCGACGACCATGACAAGTTATTCTGGTAAACGCACGCGTAGCCGTTGTCACACTGGCCCACCGTCGTCAACAAATCCATCGACAATTCGAGTGATGGCAATTGAGTATCGCGGCCGATTTGACGCGCGGCAATTTGGTCCACCGTCGTCCCAAGAAAGTAGTCCGAACTTTCGGTGCGTTTGGCCCGGGCCGCGCTCAAGAACGCCGCGTTGGACGTCGCGTGCGAGCCGGGGTACGCGTTCTGGAGATCCATGCCGGTGATCACCGTCACCTGGTTTTTCACTTTCTCGAGCGACGACAAACTCGAGGGCAACACATCGAGTGAATCACCCTTCGGAATCCACTCGGCGGGATTGAAACCCATCGGCATGTAGATGTAGCCGAGTCGGCGCAGCTTCGCGGGATTGGCGACCGTGTTCGCGGTCGCGGTCGCCGCGGGCAACATGGCATCGAGTAGTGGCAACGAGAACGCGGCACCGACACCTCGCAGCAGTGTTCGACGCGATAGTGACCGCGGCGTTCCGGCGAGTTGGTGTCCGCTGGGGCGTCGTTTTTTTGATCGATCATTCATGGCGAAATCCCTGAATCCTTGGCGACTCTCATTTGGAACGGTTCACTCATCACGATCCCGCGAATGAGTGCAGAAAAACGGTAGTTGTCTTCGGCGGACCGGCGGACGACGTCGCGCACTGCGGGTCCATCGGAAGGTTCGATGCCGCGACCGAGCGCGAACGTCATCAATTTTTCGACCACCGCGGTGACAAACATCTCAGGACGTTTGAGGATAGCGGCCTCCAAGTCATCGACGCCGGCGATCTGCTGGCCGTCGGGCAGATACCCCGACACATCGATCTTCATCCCGTCCTCCGAGTCGCGCCAACGTCCGAGCGCATCGAAGTTCTCCAGCGCGAATCCGACGGGATCGATTAAGTCGTGGCAACTCGCGCACGCGGGGTTTGCGCGGTGCTCGGCCAGTCGCTCACGAACGGATAGCATTTGCACGTCCGCATTCTCTTTCAGAGCCGGGACGTTCGGCGGTGGCGGAGGTGGCGGAGTGCCGAGGATATTGTGAAGGATCCAATTGCCACGAATCGTTGGACTCGTTCGCGTCGCGTAAGACGTCACGGTCAAGATGCTGCCATGACGAAGCAGCCCGCCACGGTGCGTTGACGGTTGCAAGGCGACACGGCGGAAGTGGCTGCCCTGGACATGCGGAATGCCGTAATGCGTCGCCAAGCGATCATTCAAATGCGTGTAATCACTCGCTAATAAGTCCAGCACGCTCAAGTCATTCAGGATGACGTCCGTGAATAACAATTCCGTCTCGCGGCGAAACGCTTGCCGTAAATTATCGTCAAAGTCCGGGAACAATCGCAAATCCGGCGTCACGGAATCTAAGTTGCGAAGATACAACCATTGGGACGCAAAATTCGTGACCAACGATTGTGATTTCGGATCACTCAACATCCGCCTGATTTGGTCTTCGGTGACATCGGTCATGCGAAGTTGACCGGACTCGGCGAGATCCAAGAGCTCCGCATCTGGCACACTGCTCCAGAGAAAGAACGATAAACGCGATGCCAGATCGAGCTCGCGAATCGGATGCACTGTGCCGGGCGGAACACCCTCCGCATCGCGTTCGACGCGGATCAAGAAGTTCGGATTGACGAGGATCGACGCGAGTGCCGATTCGATACCCGCCTCAAAACCGGCTGTTTCAAACGACTGCGAAAAAAATTGCAGCGGCACCACCAAGTCTGCCTCGTCGACGTCGCGTCGATAGGCGATTCGTGCGACCCGAGAGAGGATTCGCTTCGCCGCCACGGTTTCGTGCCCCGCCACGTTGAATGATTCGGGAACATCATCCCCGAGGATCGCGCGTCGACTCGGCGTATCGCCAGGTCCTTGGGGATCGAACGGGCCAGCGATGGAGATTTCAAAAATCGCCGGCGTTCGGCGCGGGTGCCGGTGCCGGTTGTACGCGGCGTCGAACGGTTGCCGCTTCTGTTGGACGATCGAAGCGTATTCATCCGGGAACGTGACACCGATGTCGTGCGGGCCTGCGGTGACCGTGAATCTCGCGACGAGATGTGAATCGATACCGGAGTGTTCCGCTTCGTTCCGCGGCGCCTTGACATCGAATTGATGGACGCGTCGACGATCGACGAGTACATCGATCTTCGCGGGAGCATTGAGGCCTTCCACTTTCTCGTCACGATCACGGGCGAGGCGGAGTTGAATTTCGTATTCACCGGTCTGCGCAAAATGTTGGCGAACGATGCCGCCACCGCGGGTGCCGAGCGGTAGTCCTTGGACGTGCTTCTCTTGAGTTTGGTCCGCCGGTAAACGAGTCGTCGTTCCCCCCGGGCTGAGTTGGCGACCGCCCATCGCCATCCGGCTGATATTCTCCGCCGCCGTGATGTAGCGATTCAATAGCGTCGGAGAAATCGTGCCGAGGGTGATATTGTCGAACCCGTGACTGGATTCGTCGGCGGGTATCCAGGTACTCACATCGACGTCGAGATCGAGCAGATCACGAATCGCATTTTGGTACTCGGTTCGATTCAGGCGGCGAAACGTATCCGTGCGACCAGGATTCGGGAATCGCTCTGCATTCTCATCAAGATGCAAGTTGAGGCCAGCGATGGCGGACGCGTACTCGACTTCATCGGGTCGACTCGCATCCACCGGAGGCATTTGTCGCGCGGTCAATCGATTGACCATTTTTTCCCAGTCGCCCGTATCCCACCGCTGCGTCGCATCGGCCGCGAGATGGGCATCGAAATTCGCAAGGTCCAGGGAAGCTTCCGCATCGTCGCCATCGTGGCAATCGACACAGTACTGCTTGACGAACTCATTCAGCTCGCGCGAATCCAGACGGCGAACGGGATCACTGGCACGCACGGCCAGCACACCCATTGCTGCGATCCAAACGGCAATACAACGAGCGAAACAGCAGCACGGCTGGGAGAAAGTCATTGCCAAAGTCGCAAGACGGGATCAAGGGCAGGTAGAGGCACCTAATCAGTATGCCCGAAGTGATCTCAAAATCCTAGTGCAGCGGTGCCAGAACGTCGTTGAGACTCGAGGGCGGCGATCCAGGGGCCGATGTAGTAGCCATTGTCGCGGTACGTCCGACCGCTGAAGAGATTCCCGTCGATCACGCAGCGCTCGTCGACGAAGGTCCCGCCACACACCTCCAGGTCGAACTTGCATTTGGCTACCGTGGCCATGCGTCGACCGCGGACGCAGTCGGCGTACGCGGGTATCTCCACCCCATGGCAGACGCTCGCAATCGGCTTGTCGTGCGCGAAGAAATACTGGGTGATCCGAACCAGATTCTCGTCGTAGCGAATGTATTCGGGAGCTCGTCCGCCCGAGTAAAAGATCCCCGCGTATTCAGATTCGTTGACTTCGGCGAACGGTACGTCGCAGTCGAGCGTGTAACCCTCCCACTCTTTGGTGATCGTCCAGCCCGGTTTGACTTCGTGCAGCACCAATTGATAGGTCCGCTTTTCCGGCGCCGTGACGACCGGTTGGAAACCCGCTTCCTGCAGACGATAGTAGGGATACATGGTATCGAGCAATTCGGTGGCGTCACCGATCACGACAAGTACTTTTTCCACGGGCGATCTGCTTTCGGAGGCTGGTGGTCCGTTTTCGCCCCATTGTAATGAAACTGTCGGATGGATGCGCGGTTGGAAACGGTGGCCGAGATGATTCGTGCGGACGTTCACGTGGACGTCGGTTCGGATCACGCCAAACTGCTCAGGGCTCTTCTCCGTCGGTCACGGATTCGACGCGGGATCGCGATCGAGAATAAGCTGCAACCGTTCGAGAACTCTCGCCGTGCGCTGGGTCGGTTCGCAGCCGAGGTTCGCTTCGGCGATGGGTTGGCGGTGCTCGGGGTCCAGGAAGCGAACAGTCTGAGTATTTGCGGCATGGGAGCCGGATCGATGCTCAAAATTTTAGACGCGCATCCCGATCGTTTACCGGGACATGTCGTGCTGCAGCCGAATCGACAAGCGGACTTGGTCCGAACGTGGGCGCTGCGCGCGGGTTTTCATCTCGTTGAAGAGCGGGTCGTCGCAGGACATTGGCCGTACGAAGTCATGTCGTTTGAAAGTGTCGCTGCGACCGAGTCGGCGACGAGCGCGTTGGACCCAGCCTACGTCGGTCTCGACTTGGACGCGGCATTGGCATTCGGACCGATGATCCTCCGCCGCCGTGAGCCCACGTTACTCAAGCGACTTCGCGAAGAACGAACGTATTGGCATCGATTCACGTCATTGTCGATCGCTGCTCGCAAGCGACTCAGCTTGATCGATCAAGTTCTCGGATGATCCCCGTGGTGAATGGTCCGGTGAACATGCGAGCCACCGATCGCCGCTGGCGTCGGGCCGTGACAGCCCGAGTTCGCGCAATCGACTCGCGGCGCGGTCGATATTGAAATCGACTTCGAGATCGATCGCTTCGCGGACGATCCGTTCGCATCGACGTTGCCACTTACGATGACTGAGCGATTCAGCGGCGGTCGCGAGGGCGTAGTACGCGAGCACCGTTTCGACGTTCCCTTGCTCTCGTGCTTGGTGGATCATTTGGTAGCCGACACCCGCATTGGTATCCAGTTTTTGGAAGTACAGACTGCGGGTCAAGTTGAGCAGGTAACGATTCTTGGTTTGAAAGTAGCCGAGCACGCTGCGGACGATATAACCGACGGCGGCGATCACAAGCCCGACGAGCACAAACGTCGATTTCAGTGTCAGCACCGCGACGATCAGGATCGTGTTGATGATCTTTCTAGCGCTCATCAAGATGCCACCGATGGACGGCACCACGATCTTGAAGCGGTCGAGCCAGGTGAACTTGACCTTGGTGCAGGGAAGCAGCATATCGATGTCTTGCTTGGGGATGTTCTTGAACAATCGCAAGTGCAACGATCGGGCGAGCAGCAATTCGTCGCCGGGTATGTCTTGTCGAAGTTGGAACATCACCGCCATGCGTTGGTAGACCGCGACTTCGATGGTCTCGACGCGATAGAGTTTTCTCCAGCGGCGATGAATGCGTTTGCCGATCACATCGCCGCGGCAATAAACGGTGAGTTGTTTGAACATCGAAAATTCGACGTGAAGCGGTACGCCCCACTGGCTCGCGACGCCAACACAGGCTTCGATTTCGGGTCGAGTGACTTCACGGTACCCCGCTTCGACGAGTATTTCGCAACACAGTGCGAGCAACTCATCGGTCGATTCGGCCGGCTTGGCTTCAAGCGACTCTGGGTCCACGACCGCTTCGAGACTCGCCGGACGTCGGTTATCTTGATCGGGGTCGATCGCGTGATAGAGTCCATCGAACCGCTCATCGTTGGCGGAGGACCGAAGTGCCAACGAGGATCGAATCCGGCGCATGGCGTTTTGAAACGAGGCGACATCGAGTGCATTAGCGTCGCTGCGCTGGACGAGGTAGGCGGCCAAGTCTCGTGAATCGATGGGTAAGTACGATTCAATGGCCCAGTGACGGGCATTGGGTTCGATGTAACCGCCACCGGTCACGGCATCGCCGCTCAGCAGTTGTGAATCGACAACAACGCCGGAACGCCCGAGCGCGCGGGTCACGATGCCGCTACCCGCACTCGAGATCTCAGAAAGGAAACTTGTGAACGACTTCGACACTCATGACTCCCAAAAATCGTCTGAACGGCTACCTGGCCGGCACAAGCTGGTACCTTCCGGGCACGATCGAATCCTCGGCGTGGCGCTCGATATGGACGGATTGCTGTTCGATACCGAGCGATTGTACTGGACCGTCGGCGACACGTTGCTCCGGCGCCGCGGTGCTCGCTTCTGTGACGAGCTCCAGGCTCGCATGATGGGCCGGGTTGGACTAGCCGCAATCGCGGAAATGGTCGAGTTTCACGACTTGACGGACTCTCCCGAGGAGTTGTTGAGAGAATCTGATGAGTTGTATGGCGGCATGTTGGCTGACCAGCTCGAACCGATGCCTGGATTGGGTCGCTGGATCGGACAACTTCAATCCAGCGGATTGCCGTTCGGGTTAGCCACGAGCAGCCGCCGCATGTTCGTGGATGTGATCCTTGCTAGCACGGACTGGGCCTCGTCACTCGCATTTATCCTCACTGGTGATGACGTCACCCATGGCAAGCCCCACCCCGAGATGTACCTCAAGGCGGCCGCAAGAATGTCGATTCCCGCGAGTCAGATGCTCGTACTCGAGGACAGTGGCAATGGAACCGCAGCGGCCGTAGCGGCGGGCGCGATCACGGTATCGATTCCCAGCGTACACACGCGAGGCCAAGTGTTCACGGGTGCGTCGCTCGTCGCCGATTCGCTAAGTGATCCGCGGCTCGAGGCGATGCTCAGCCGCTAAGCGAACCCGTGAGCATTTCTGACGAACTGGTCGGGCGGTGCAACCGTCGTTGCCTTATACTGACAATGCTAAGGCGATCTGGGGCACTTTTTCACGTGACCCGAATCATTTTCACCGGTTTGTCCGAGTTATTCCCGTGCCCGCGCCCGCAGACGAGTCTTCTTCCAAGCCCATCGACGATTTGTCGCTCGAGATTTCCTCGGCGGCGGATGAGCCGATGCGTGATGGCTCGACCAGTGACACGGAACAGATCTGTGAATTGAACGTTGGCGGTTCGAGCGATGAGATGTCGATGGACGGCAGCGAGGATTTTGGCGGCAAGACAGTCATCAGCGACGGTGAGTCATCCCTCGGCCTTGATTCCGGTCCCCAACCGACGGTCCGTAGTGACGGTATCCCCGACCACTTGCCCAATCCGATGGGCGAGTATCGCCTCAAGAGATTGATCGGGGCGGGCGGCATGGGGCAAGTGTACTTGGCCGAGCACGTGCGGATGCAGCGTGATGTGGCGATCAAGATTCTACCCATGACGCGGATGAAGGACACCGTGTCCCTCGATCGGTTTTTTGACGAGATTCGCGCCGCGTCGCGTTTGATGCACCCCAACATCGTCACGGCATTCGATGCCAGTGAATGCCAAGGTGTGCACTATTTGGCGATGGAGTACGTCGACGGGTTAACGCTCACTCAGGTGCTCAACCGCGAGGGTCCGATGTCGGTGGGTGAGGCCGCATCGGTGATCCGCCAAGCGGCGATGGGATTGATGCACGCTCACCGCGCCGGTGTCGTGCACCGCGATGTAAAGCCCGGCAACTTGATGCGAGCTGCGGATGGGACGGTCAAGGTACTCGACCTCGGACTTGCCCAGGTCAACTCCCAGCAGTGGTCGGCGGTGAATCTTGCTCGCGTGGTCAACTCGAGCGACGTACCCGGTGTGAAGAAGCCTGGGCGATTGGTCGGGACGCTGTCTTACATGTCGCCCGAGCAACTCGAGGACCCAGACTCGGCGGATGCGAGAAGCGATATCTACTCGCTCGGCGCCGTCCTGTTTTTCTTACTCGTGGGCCGCGCCCCCTATACCGGCGAGTTTCTCGACTTGGTTTATGGGCATCGTCATGGCGAGCTGCCTGAATTGATGCAGATGCGTGGCGATGTCGATTTAAAATTCGATCATATTTTTCGCCGCATGATGGCCAAGTCCCCTCAAGAGCGCTACGGTTCGCTCGATGAAGTCATCGATGAATTGGCCGCTTACGCGGATGGCAAATCGACGCCGCTGTGGATTTCCGACTTCTCGAGTCGTGTGCAAAATTTGGAATTGTCAACGGCGACGGGCGGATCGACATCGCGAGGCTTGTCGCAAGTCATCGGCATCGACTTGGGTATGTTCTACTTCTCCGCGGCCCAGGCCAAAGCGACTGGTGAACTCGAATTGCTCGCTGGCGAGTCTGGGAATCGAACGCTGACGCGACATGCCATCGCGGGCGATGGGGAACGAATTTTATTCGGCGAAGATGCGATCACCCAGCGTGAGAAGAACCCTCGCAGTGCGATTCATTGCTTGCCCATGTACATCGGCAAACCGCTCGTCGACCGATCGCTCAATGGTGTCCAGTATCCGCCCGAAGTACTGATGGCGATGACGATGCGTGATCTCTTTCAACGGGTCTGGCTGGAACCGACGCCTCCGGATGCGGCTGCGATCGCCGTACCGTCGATGTACGATCAACTGCATCGACGAAGTATCCTGCAAGCGAGCTTGCTCGCAGGCCTCAAGAGCGTCCGTCTCGTCGATCGCTCGCTCGCGGCGACTCAATGCCTATTGCACGCGACGCAAGCCATGACGGCGACTGCGGCGGCGAATCGGCCGGACCAGCATGTGTTGTTCATCGGGCTGACCGGACAAGCGGCGGATGTTGCCGTCATTCGGCAAAGCAAGAACCGCATGCAACAACTGGCGACGGCGGGACATTGGCATCGAGGTTCGCTCAGCTGGTTGCAGGTGTTGGTCGAGTACGTTTCGCAGCGGGTGCAGGAATTGACGGGTACGGATCCGAGGCAAGTTCGCTCGGCGGTGGCGACGTTGCAGATCAATTGCGAGCGAGCGATGAATACATTGCTGGTCGAAGATCGCGCCCGGATGACGGTTCCACTGGACAAGAAACGCGTGGATTTGGTCGTCCAGCGATCCGCTTGGTTATCGCGATGTGCGGGGCTCGTCGATGGGCTTCGGGCGAACGTCGACGAAGCGTGCGAGCGAGCTGGGGTCGCGCTCATGAACATTGACACGGTGACCTTCCTAGGGCCGATCATCCAATTGCCTGAGGTTCGAGCTCGGTTTCTCAGCGTGCTGAAGTCCAATGTAGTCGTCCACGAGATCGATCGCGCGGATGTCGCCCGCGGCGCTGCCGCCTGCTTACTCGCCGAACTCCCCGGACGCGCCACCACGTCGCTGCCGCCGCGCGGCATTGCCAGCCAAACGATCGGGATCGTCATCGAGGACGCACGCGGTCGGCGCCGCATTTTACCG
>JBBSJZ010000070.1:0-16400 GCA_038256795.1 Pirellulales bacterium
CCTGCTGCATTTTCTCGAGTTCGCGCATGTCGATTTCCATGTGCGAAGCGATTTCTTGGTCGGTGGGTGTGCGACCGAAACGGGCTTCGAGTTGCTTGCGAGCTTCGCCAAGCTTGCTGGCCTTGCTGCGAACGAGTCGCGGCACCCAGTCCATGGTGCGAAGTTCGTCGAGCATGGCGCCGCGGATCCGCGGAACGCAGTACGTCTCGAACTTGACGCCGCGGTCTAAATCGAAGGCATCGATGGCATCCATCAAGCCAAAGATTCCGGCGCTGATCAAGTCATCCAAGTCCACGCCATCGGGAAGCCGCTGCCAAATTCGTTCGCCGTTGTAGCGTACGAGGGGCATGTAGCGTTCGACCAAGCGGTTACGAAGCTGCTCGTAGTCGGGAGCATCCTTCGTAATTTCGCGGAATGTGGCCCACACTTGCAGGATCTCGTCATCGGTTGTGACTAAAGCTGCCATTCAATCCTCCGTGATTCCATTGACTGCCGAGACCGAACCTGATCGATCTCGAGAGGCCACTTAAATTGTTGATATTGATGATCTCGATCACCAGAGCACGCTTGCCTGGTGGCGAGCGGTTCGCACGAATCAAGTCAGTGAAGCAATCATTGCTTACGGCTTGATACTCGTCTTACCTTCGCTGTACCCCGCGTCGCTCAGTCCCTTGCGGTACCAATCGACACGCTTTCGAAAACCGGTTTCGACCGCATCACGGATGAGGTAATCCGTGATCCATCCAGCCACCGCCCCGATGATCATGAACACGCCCAGCGCCACAATCGACTCGAGTGCCACGTTGCTGGCGTTCTGTCGCATCAGTGCACCGCGAATCATGACCGTGGCCATGGCGAGCGAACCGAGTGCGAGAGCGTAGCCACGTGACACAGTTGGCGTTTCCCGACATCGTGCTTTGGAATGAATGGTTTCCTAATCGCGCTGACCGGACTTTGCTGAAACAAACTCAAGTGGCTTGTCTTCCGCGCGGTCCGCTCCAGTGTTCGTATCGGCAAGGTCGCTTGCCCTACATGAATCTAAATTAACAGTTTTTACTCAGCGTCCTCCGGCTTCAACGGAGACATGGGACTCTACGCCGCTTCGAGATTGGTTTGCATCAATTCCGCGGGGAGCAGTCGATCGAGCAGGCGCTCGATCGATGCGACTTCGATATCGTCCGGGACTTGCTGGCCTGTCGTCAGGTAGCTCAATGGCACTCCCATCAAGCCGTTATCGGTGAGGGCGGCGAGGGCGCCCGCCGTGTGCGGAGCTTCATCGAGCTTGGTCAGGATGATTGCGGTGGGCTGGACGGGGGCGAATCCTTGCCGAACGGATTGAATCGAGGATGCACTGAGAGTCGCGCTCATCACCAAGTGCGTTTCATCGGGCTGCGCGGCTCCCAAGAGATCAACCAGTTGCTCGATTCTCGCGTCGCTGCGTGGACTGCGCCCCGCCGTGTCGATCAGCACCAAGTCGACGTCGTCCAAGCGATCCAACGCAGGACGCATTTGCGACGGAGTCTCGACCACCTCCATCGGCAAGTCCATGATTTCGGCATACGCCTTGAGCTGCTGGACCGCAGCGATCCGAAAGGTATCGATCGTCAGCAATCCGACCCGACGGCGGGCTTCAATACGAAAACCTGCGGCGAGCTTCGCCACGGTTGTCGTCTTGCCAACACCCGTGGGGCCCACCAAAGCGACGATGTGACGCTCACCGGGTTGAGCATGAATGGGTCCCGCCAAGCGAACCTCTCGAGCGATGCTGCGACCGAGATGCTCGAACCACTGGCGATGATCGGTGGCTTCACCGAGGTTCATGGCAAAACTAGCCGTCGTATTGAGCCAGCGCAGCGCGGTCTCCTGGCTGGCACCGGCAGCAATCAAGCGAGCCAATAGCGGATGCAACGTTTCCGGCAGCGAGTCGCGTTCCGAGGGACGAGGGTATGCCACAACGCGCGATGACGATGACGGATGGGTCGCGAACGACCTGGAGTCAATCTCACCGAGGCCACGAGTGATCGGAATTGAGACCGGCGAATCGTTCATGTCGCGCAGTCCCGCGGTCACTTCAACGGCCGATCTGCCCAGCCATCCCATCCAACCATCTCGCACTTGTCGCGTGTGCAGCACCGAGGCATCGGGACCCATTTGGTCACGAATTTCTGCCAGTGCAGATTGCAGGTTAGCGGCACGGAAAGTTCGGATATGCATGTAGCGATTGAACGTCGATCAAGAGGTCAAAAATGGGGTTGCCGAATTCACTCACTCAATCAATCACTGATCGGAAGCGACGCCGTGTGATTCGATCTTGGTGTCTTGGGTAATTTCGTTGTACGACAGCACGCGAACATGCGGCAAATTCGATGCGAGTATTTGTCGCAGCCCCGGTCGCACTCGCGGACTGACGAGCACGACGGGCGGCAAGCCTGCGGTGATTAGTTTCTTAACTGCGCCAGCGATCTTCTCGCAAGTGATGTCTACGGCTTGCGGGCTCATGCGAACAAACAAACCGCGTTCACCATGCTCAATCCCAGCCGCGATGCGGTCTTCCATGGCAGGATCTAGGGCGATCACATGCAACCGCCCTTCCTCGTCGCGATAGCGAGTGCTAATCGTTCGCGCCAAGCGGTGCCGGACATACTCGCACAACCAGACGGGATCTTTCGTCCGCGCCGCATAGTCGCCCAGCGTTTCGAGGATGATGCTCAATTGGCGAATCGGCACGTCCTCTCGAAGCAAGTGGTGTAGCACCTGTTGAACTTCGCTGACCTTCAACACCGTGGGAATCAGTTCCTCCACGACGGTGGGAGCCGCCGACTTCAATTCATCAATGAGGTGTTTGGTGGCATCCCGCGAAAGCAGTTCGTCCGCATGTCGTTTGCACACTTCTTGCAAGTGCGTCGCCAACACCGCCCCGGGTTCGACCGTGGTGTAGCCGTAGATCGCCGCTTGCTCGCGACGCATCGGATCGATCCAAACGGCGGGTTCGCCGAACGTCGGATCGCGCGTCGACTCGCCGTCAATCACGCCTGTCGTGTGCCCACTATCGATCGCCAACAACATCCCCGGAAGCACGGTGGCGCGTGCGATCGGATTTCCGGCGATCCGGATTTCGTATTCGTATTGCCCCAGCATCGTTTCGTCCCGAACACGAACCTTCGGCAACACAATCCCGAGGTCCATGGCGATCGAGTTGCGAACCCCCGTGATCCGTTGCATCAAGTCACCACCTCGAGCGGGATCGGCGAGACTGAGTAGCCCCAGTCCGATGGAGATCTCCAGGGGATCGACCGCGAGAAAATCTTCCACTCGTTTTTCGGGCGGGGCATTGGCAACGACTCGATCCGATTCCGCTTTCGCGGCTTGCTGGTCGCCTCGCTTGACGTTTTGACGGTTCATCATCACCGCGAGTCCGATGCAACCGCCGCCGAGCGTCGCCATTGGCAACGCGGGCAGGTTGGTGACGATCATCAACCCCAAGAACACGCCGGCGACGGCGAGCGCCTTGGGATTGCCAAACAATTGCTCCAAGAATAGATGGGGCAGATTCGATTTCTCAGCACTTCGCGTGACGAGCAAACCCGCGGCTAAAGAGATCAGCAGCGCCGGCACCTGGCTGACCAAGCCGTCACCGATCGTCAACTTCGTAAACAACTCACCCGCTTCAGTAAACGACATTCCGTACTGAACCACCCCGATGTAGAGTCCGCCCAACACGTTGACGATCGTGATGATGATGCCCGCAATCGAATCGCCACGGACGAATTTACTCGCACCATCCATCGCTCCGTAAAAATCGGCCTGGGCAGCGATCTCGGCGCGACGTTTCTGGGCCACGCGTTCATCGATGAGTCCCGCGTTGAGGTCAGCATCAATCGCCATTTGGCGACCGGGCATTCCGTCCAGTGCGAAGCGGGCCGCGACTTCGCTGATCCGCGTCGCTCCCTTCGTGATCACGATGAACTGGATCAATACGATGATGACAAAGATAATGATTCCGACTTCGATGCGGTCACCCGCAACGAATTCGCCGAAGCCTTTGATGACACCGCCCGCGGCATCCATCTTGCGCGTTCCGGCACCCGTGAGAATCAATCGCGTGGTCGCGATATTTAGCACCAATCGCGCCAGCGTGGTGGCCAGCAGCAGCGTCGGAAAAACACTGAATTCGAGCGGCGTCGCGACGTAAATGGTCGTGAGCAAGACGATAACGCCGATGGCGATATTCGCCGCCAACATCATGTCCATGAGCATCGGTGGCAACGGCACCAGGATCACGATCAGACACATGATGATACCGATTGGCAGAACCAAATCTCGGTAGCGCATCAAAAACTGCATCGACTGACCTTCGCAGACCCGGGGGGAATCGTTCACACTTGAGCGCGAACGTTACCTCAAGTCGGGTCACGACGTCCAGTATAAAATGCCACCCTGCCCTGCCCTGCCGAAGGCTCGCTTGAGCCTTGTCCACGGACCGCATGATGCGTGGGCAACCCGCTCGGGTTTCACGCGTGAAACTTCCACCCCTAGTTCGAGTTCCGCTGTTTTTCGCGTTCTTCTTGACGTGCCGGGAAGTCAACGGTGACAAGTTTTTGAGTCTTTTCGTCCCAAGCGTACTCTTGATAATACGGCAACATCGGCAACTGGATTCCGCTGGCTTGCCCCGGCTGGATGATCTCGTCCATGAACTGCTGGTACGTGAGCGGTTTGGGGTCGTTGATGCTCGAGGCGTTGCGCAATTGGATGGCGTGCTCGACGCCCATGCCACCAATTTTGGCAACCTGAGTACGATAGATGTCGGCGCTTTGCGTCAACGGATTGGTGGACTCGACTTTGGTGCTGGCCAGCACGCCGCCCTCCGCCATCGCTTGGTCGAGCTGCAACACGTTTTGAGTCGTTTTACCGATCGTCTCCCGTGGTGTGGCTTCGTCGGCGGAGACGCCAGGCGTGGTCGATTCGCCATTTTTGGCCGTCGGGGCCGGATTGAAGCACCCCACAAACGACGCGAGCGAGAGTAGCAGTAGCGACACCGGCAAAATCTTCATCGAACAATACCTGCAGCGAGAGGGCACTTTTGACTACGGGATTGCAGTCTACACCAATCGCAGCCCAGCAGCGTCAGCCCGCGGCTACGAAGCCATCCGCCGCAACACTTCATCATGCACGAGGCCGTTGCTGCCGATACCTTCACCCGAACGAGTGGTTTCAACGCCTTTCCAGTCCGTGAATTTACCCCCCGCTTCCTTGATGATCGGCAAAATTGCGGCGATGTCCCAGGCACTGCAAATCGGATCGACCATGAAGTCCGCGCGGCCGGTCGCGACCATCAGGTAGCCATAGCCATCGCCCCAGGTGCGGGTGAGCCAAGCGTCATGCTCGAGTTTTTCATAGGCGGCGTGAGCCCCCCGTCTTTTAAACGAGTCGATCTGGCTGGTGACAAAAACACTGCCCGCAAACTCGGCTTTCTTGGACACGGTGGCTCGGTTCCAAGGCTTAGCGGCGTTGTTTCGGTACCAGCATCCATGACCGATCGCGGCAACAATCATCTCACCCAGCGCCGGAATGAAGATCACACCGCCGAGCGGTTGCTCGTCACATTCCAGCGCCAGCAACGTCGAATACAACGGCACTCCGCAAACGAAACTTTTGGTACCGTCGATGGGGTCGACGATCCAGCGATAGCGGCTCGTGCCACGCTGGACCGCAAACTCTTCGCCTTCGAGAGTGTCGTCGTGAAACCGCTCGGAAAGCCAACTTCGCACCAGTTGTTCGGCTTCACGATCGGCAACCGTCACCGGCGAGGCATCCGCCTTGGCTTCGACGGTTAAATCGCTGTCACCGAAGTATCGCAGCGTCGAACGCCCCGCTTCTTCAGCGACTTGAATCATCGCGGCGAGTCGTCCGTCGTGTTCGGCTTGCCAGTGGTCAGGAGTCGAGTGCGTCATCGCTGGTGAGTGCTTGATGGGTTGCGGATGAGGAAGGTGAGTCGCTGGTTGAATCACCCGTAAAAATCGATTGGTACATCAGCATCGCGGCGCCGACGACGAGGAGTGAATCGGCGATGTTGAAGTTCGGCCATTTCCAGTCATCGTTGATTTGCCACAGAATCCAATCGCGGACGCCGCTTTTGTATTCAATCGGATATCCGAGGGCCAGAAATCGCTCTTCCCACCACATTCCGAGCCGATCGTACAGGTTCCCAACGATGCCGGCGGAGACACACCCCAGTGCCACGCTCAACCACCACGATTGGATGGCACCGAAACGGAAGAGCCAGACGAGAATGCCGATAGCGGCGACGACTGAGAGGGCGGCAAATAGTAGCCCCTTGCCCTGCCCCACTCCGAATACGGCGCCAAGATTGAGGGCAGTTTCGATGCCGAAGTAGCCGTCCACCAGCCACCAGATGTCCTTCTGGCCGGGCATGCCCCGCCAGCTGAAAATCGCCGCCTTGCTCCATAGATCCACGCTGCCACCGATGACCAGGATACCGAAAAACACGCCGATCCGTCCCAGCGGCCAACGAGCCAGAAGGGGCTCGGTCGAGGAATCGTTTTTTCCATCCATGGCTGCGGGCGTTACGAAAACGAGAGAAATGGGGGTCTTTGCTGGGGCCACGGTACGTCGCGGCACCAAAATTGCCCAGCGGGAATCAACGAAAAGCGGCTGAATTGTTGCCATAATCGTCAACTTCCGTACATTTTAACGTTGGGGATTCCTCTGAATCTAGCGACAAGCTAATTCTGCCGATCTACTTTGGAGGGTGCATTCCGTATTCGCTGCCCTATGCTCCGCTGTCAAAACCTGCGTTCTACCACCTCGCTCACAACCACACCGCCTCCATCCACCGCGATCTGCCATGCTGCTCTCGGCCCAAAAACACAACGCCGTCAAAACCGACCTCGCCTTCCAACGCTGCATCAACCCAGCGTGCGCGGCAACGTACGACGCCCGCAGCGTCCGCACCTCCTGTGACCGCTGTGGTGAGTTGCTCGACATCGATTACGAGTGGGATCGCATCGCGGTGCCCAAGAAGCTCAATGAGTTCGAGGCGATGTGGAGCCAGCGGACGAACCCGGTTCGCTTCAGCGGCGTGTGGCGGTTTCACGAGCTGTTGCCTTTTTGCAGCCAAGACGAAATCATCACCGTCGGCGAAGGCCAAACGCTGCTGCAGCAAACCGATAGCGTCGGCGAATTCGTCGGCATGAACAACGGCCGGCTGCATCTACAATACGAAGGCATGAACCCGTCGGGCAGCTTCAAAGACAACGGCATGTGCGCCGCGTTCACACACGCTCGCATGATGGGCGCCAAACGTGCCGCTTGCGCGAGCACCGGCAATACCAGCGCGTCGTTGGCACTTTACTGCAGCGCGACGAGGCTCATGAAGGCGGTCATCTTCATCGGCAGCGGCAAGATCTCGTACGGAAAACTGAGCCAGGCTCTCGACTACGGCGCGCTGACCATCCAGATCGCCGGAGACTTCGACGACGCCATGATGCGCGTGAAACAGGTTTCTCAAGAACTCGGGATTTACCTCGTCAACAGTGTCAATCCGTTCCGGCTCGAAGGTCAAAAAACGGTAATGTACCGCGTCCTCGAAGCACTCAATTGGCAAGTGCCAGACTGGATCGTCGTGCCCGGCGGTAACCTCGGTAATAGCAGCGCGTTTGGCAAGGCGTTCATGGAACTCAAGCAGCACGGCTTGATTCAACGGGTGCCGCGTCTCGCGGTGATCAATGCCGCCGGTGCGGATACTCTCTATGAACTTTACGAGCGAGGCGGAGTGCGATGGAACGGTGGCCGCGTCGATATGGACCCGATCCGCGCTTACAACGACAAGATGGATCGCGAGAATCTCAAAGCGGATACGATCGCCAGCGCGATTGAAATCAATCGTCCGGTGAACCTCAAGAAGTGCTTACGAGCACTCGACTTCATGGACGGTGTCGTGCGGCAAGTCAGCGACCAAGAAATCCTGGATGCGAAAGCGAAAGTCGGCGCCGGCGGCTTCGGGTGTGAACCGGCGTCCGCAGCCAGCGTTGCTGGAGCGAAGTTGCTCCGCCGTGAAGGCGTGATCGCACCGAGTGATCAAGTCGTCTGCATCCTCACCGGCCACGAGTTGAAGGATCCCACTGCGACCGTTGCCTATCACACGACGGATCAAGAGGTTTTCAACAAAACACTCGGCAGCCGTGGAGTGACCAAGGCCAGCTTCGCCAACCGAGCCGTCGCGGTGCCCAACGATCTCGATGACATCATCAAAGCAATCCAGCTTTACTCGTAAGCGTTACAATGGAAGCTCGTGTCTTGATCCTCATTCGCCAGGAACACATTGATGAGCATTCCACTTCCCCCTTGCCAACGCCGACGATTTCTCAAATGCTTGGGCATCACGGGCACAACAGTGTCACTCGATGGGCTCGGCTTGATGCCGTCCCTGCCGCGTGTTTCCGCGGCGGACGCGAAGCTGCCCGTTAACGCGGTGAAGTTTTCTCCCGACATCGAACCGCTCGTTCGTTTGCTCGAAGAAACGCCTCGTGATCGCGTCATCGAGGTGTTTGCCGAGAAAATACGCGGTGGTACCAGCTATCGTGAAGTGCTGGCTGCACTGTTGCTCGCCGGCGTGCGCAACGTTCAACCTCGACCGAGCGTGGGGTTCAAATTTCATGCCGTGCTCGTCGTCAACTCAGCTCACTTGGCGAGTCTTGCTTCACCGGACACCGACCGCTGGTTACCCATTTTCTGGGCACTCGACTACTTCAAGTCCTCCCAGGAGAGCGACGAACGCGAAGGCGATTGGACGCTCGCTGAGGTGAATGAATCGCAGTTGCCGTCGGCATCGCGGTCGCGTCGAGACTTCCGTCGTGCGATGGACGCTTGGGATGTGGAAGCGGCGGATGTCGCAACCGCCTCGCTTTGTCGGTCGGCCGGAGCGATGGAAGTCTTTGATTTGATGGCACACTACGGCTGCCGCGACTATCGCAGCATCGGACACAAGTCCATTTACGTCGCCAACGCCTATCGCACGCTGCAGTGCATCGGCTGGCAATACGCAGAACCCGTTCTGCGTTCCCTCACCTATGCACTACTCAACCATACCGGCGAGCCCAACCCGTCGCAAAACGATCTCGCCGCGGATGCGGCTTGGCGAAGGACGACCGCGAAGGTGCCAGAGATCAGCAAGACGTGGGGGGATGGTCGTCTCGATTCGGGAGCCACAATCTCGCTGCTGGGTATCCTGCGATCATCCACACCGGTGGAAGCGATTGATGCCACCACTGAGATGCTCGCCGTTGGAGTATCGCCGCAGTCAATTAGTGATGCGATTTTTTTGGCGGCCGGCGAGATGCTGATGCAGCAACCCGGCATCATCGCATTGCATTCCGCAACAACCACGAACGCGATGCAGTATGGCTATCGCACGGCATCTCGATCCACGACGCGTCAAGAATTACTGCTGCAGAATGCCGCCTTCATTCCGCACTTCCGTGAGTCGATGAAGGATCGCGGCGAGATCGGTTCCGCCCAGATCGACGCGGCGGTTCAACAAGAACCTGGAGCACCCACGCCCGCCGTCGATTCAATCTTTGATACGGTTTCGCGAGATCGACGTGATGCGTCCGCGTTGATGCTGAACTACCTCGACGACGGAGGCGCACCCGGTGCGTTGATGGATGCGGCGCGACGACTCGTATTCTTGAAGGGCAACGATTCTCACGACTACAAGTTCAGCTCCGCAGTCATGGAAGATTACACGTCGATCTCCCCCGAGTTTCGCAATCGCTACCTCGCCAGCGCCGCGTTCCTGCTGCCCGGAAGCGGCGATCAGGACAATGGTCTCATCGATCGCGTTCGGCAGACGTTGTAATGAATCCGGAACGGTTCTCCATCAGTGAGCGGCGTTATCGCTAGCCACCGGCGTCGTTATTTGGGTTCAACTGCTGACGGGCCGGTGGCTAGCGGCAAAACCGCTCATGGATTCTTAACGACGTTCAATGCTGGGCGAGCTACGTCGATCATCATTCCTTTCTCGACTTCCTCGAGGAACTTCAGGAAGGGGCCGGGCTGCGGGTCGCTCGGTCGTCGTGCCTCAGCGGAACGGATTCGCTCGGCTTACCAGGTTTCGCCTCGCAGTCGAGCGATTTCCATGGCATCTTTGTCCCCCCGACCGGAGAGGCAAACGACGAGGTGTTGTTTGGGAGACATTTCGGCAGCGATGGTGAGTGCCTTGGCAACCGCGTGGCTCGTTTCGAGCGCGGCGATGATGCCTTCGGTTCGCGCCAAGCGGTCGAACGCCTTCATCGCGTCGTCGTCGCGGCATTCGATGTAGTCGACACGGTGCGTGTCTTTCCAGTAGCTGTGTTCGGGACCGACACCCGGGTAGTCGAGCCCGGCGCTCATCGAATGCACGTCGCACGTTTGACCGTCTTCGTCTTGCATCACATAGCTGTAGCTTCCGTGCAGCACACCGGGGGTTCCGAACGAGAGCGGCGAGGCGTGATCGCCTGGCTGGCTGCTGCGCCCCCCCGCTTCGACACCGACCATGCGAACGCCATCGTCCTCGACAAAGGGATAGAACATTCCGGCGGCGTTGCTGCCGCCGCCGACACAGGCGACGACGCAGTCGGGCAATCGATCGAAGGAGTCGCGGCACTGCTCACGTGTCTCGCGACCGATCACACTTTGGAAGTCACGGACCATCATCGGGAACGGGTGTGGACCGATGACACTGCCGATGATGTAGTGAGTATTCTCGACGGACGACATCCAATCTCGCATCGCCTCGTTGACGGCGTCGCGGAGCGTTCGTGATCCGCTTTCCACGGGGAAGATTTCGGCGCCGAGCAACCGCATGCTGAACACGTTCGGCTTTTGGCGACGGATATCCTCGCTGCCCATGTAGACTCGGCACGGCAGGCCGAAATGTGCACACGCGGTGGCCGAGGCGACACCGTGCTGGCCCGCGCCGGTTTCGGCGATCACTCGGGTCTTACCCATCCGCAACGTCAGCAATGCTTGGCCGATGGTGTTGTTGATCTTGTGGGCGCCGGTGTGATTGAGGTCTTCGCGTTTGAGCCAAATCTGGGCACCGCCGACCTCGTTACTCAAGCGACGAGCGTGATACAGCGGGCTGGGGCGGCCGACGAATGTCTTCAAAAGCGAATTCAATTCGCGTCGAAATTCGGGATCCTTCTTGGCAAGCTCGTACTCTTCTGCAAGCTGTTCCAGGGCACGCGTCAGTGTCTCGGGAACGAACCGGCCTCCAAAATCACCAAAACGTCCCCGCTCGTCGGGAACGGCTGCGGAAGCTTGCAAGGCGGCGGGTGCGGTACTCATTGGATGTGTGTCATTTCAGCTGATGTTGGCTGCGGAATCCGCCGCCGAATGGTTGTGGATGAATCTGAGCGAGGATGGGCTTGATGGATTGAACTCAAAAACCAGCACTGATAATTCTCCGGGTCTTAAACAAAGCAATAACGAGAGCCGGTGAAAAACGTCATCTGGAAGGCCCGCGAAGAACGGGTTCACAACTCAAGGAAAACGCTTCGCTCCCTTTGCTGTGGCTCTTGCATACTCGTATTCTCACTGCATCCTTCGATGGGGTCAACGTGAAGCCCTCCGGCCATTCCATTTCAGCCCAAAAATGTTTCTGACAAAGATCAAAAAAGTCGTCGGTGTCGACTTCAGCGGAGCGGCCCTAGCGGGAAAGACCGCTTGGATCGCTGAGTTGTCGTGCCGTGGCGATGAACGACTGGAGCTGAGCTCGCTTCACCCAATCGGCGAACTCGCGACCAGTGATGAACGGGCCTTCATTAACCGGTATCTTGTCGACCGCATTTCCGCCAGCGACGAAACTCTGTTCGGATTCGATTTTCCATTCGGGTTGCCAGTCGAACTCGAAATCGGGACATGGAGACACCAACTTTCAAATGTGAGGGCCTTCGATGGCGATGCTCGCCAGTACGGCTTGCATCTCGTCGAGCTGACTCGATCCAAGCTCGGCTCGATGCACGTGAGGCGGCAAACCGACACCGATTCCAAAACGCCGTTCGACTGTTACCATTACCGAATCATCTACCAAACGTTTCATGGGATGCGTGACGTGCTGGCGATGGTTGCGAATGAACCGGAAACGGCGGTGCTACCGTTTCAATACGCCAAGGCCGATACGGCTCGCCGCTGGGTCGTCGAAGCGTGTCCTTCGTCGACCCTAAAACGCCTTTCGCTACCCAGCCGACTTTACAAGCAAACCGGCGGTGGCACACTGACGGATGCTCGTCGGGAGGTTCGCCGCCAGATCTTACGAGGCTTGGTGGCTAGCGTTGAGATTCCGACTCGCCTGCGACGAAAGATGATGGACAATCTCGGTGGCGATGCGCTGGACGCGGTGATCGCCGGATTGGGTGCCTGGGCATCCCTCAACCGAGTCGATCATGCCAGCATCGCCAAGCATGGACGCTATCCTCGCGAAGGCTACGTGTACCACTAACCCCTCTCGCTACGACGATGCCCGAACTACCCGAAGTCGAAACGATGCGGCGCGGATTGCTGCCGGTCGTCGGTTGCCGGATCGAGCGAGTCGAATTGCCGCCTTGCGATCGTAAACCGATCACGATGGCACCGGAGTTTACGGTTTTTGCAGAACGACTCCGCGGTATCGAGATCACGGGCATTGGTCGACTCGGCAAGCGAGTCCTCGTCGAACTCGGCGATCATTCCACGATTGTGATCGAACCTCGCATGACTGGCTTGGTTCTTCTTGCTGAGCCGCCGACTCGTGAACACCTTCGGCTGCGTCTCGTGCTCAATAGTGGCGACCATCCGGAACTCTTGGTGTGGGATCGCCGCGGGCTAGGGACCATTCGCTTGCTATCCCGTGATGAGTTGAACGGAACCCTTCGCCAGCGTCTCGGCCCCGATGCACTGGTGATCACGGCGAACGAGTTGCGTGCTAATTTTGGGTGCAGCCGTCGATCGATCAAACCGGCGCTATTGGATCAACAAGGCGTAGCGGGGATCGGCAATCTCTATGCCGCGGAGATTCTATTTCTCGCCCGCGTCGATCCGCGAGTGCGGTGTGACAAGTTGACTCGAGATCAATGGTCTCGAATCCAGCATTCGATCGGCGAAGTGCTTAACGACGCGATTTTGCACGAAGGCAGCACTCTTAGCGACGGCACCTATCGCAATGCGCTCAACGAGGCCGGTGGTTACCAAAATCATCATCGCGTTTACGACCGCGCCGGTGAAACGTGCCAGCGATGTGCCACGCGAGATATTCGCCGCATCGTGCAAACGGGCCGAAGCACCTTTTTTTGCCCCGGTTGCCAAAAGCGGCGGTGATCAACCGAGGGAATTCGGGTCGATGCCGTTCTTTTGGAGCAGTGCGATGAGCGCCGCTTTTTCAGTCGCCAGAATATCGGCTCGCTCTTTTTGCTGACCCGCTTGCTGCTCGGCGCTGCGGGCCTGCTCGTGCGCTTCGCGAGCCTGCTGCTGGGCTATCTGGGCTGAGGTCGCCAGGCTGTCGGCTCGCTGTTTTTCCAGTTTTGCACTCTCAGCTCCCGTGCGGACCAACTCACCCTGCTCATCACACCAACGCAGCCAAGAGGCGTCCGTCGATTCAAAGTTACCTTCCCAAAGGGTCAACGCCAGCCCCACTTCGGGAACGATGAACGAGCCGCTGGTATCGGCCACCATTTTTGATCCCTGAAGTCGGAAAGCTCGCAGGGGCTGATCGCTGAGGTGCCGTTCGGGGTCGAAGATGAAATAATTAGCGACGCGGATATCGGCATAGCGAAGCACTTTATCGGTATCTTCGCCGCCCCGGCGGTTCGACACGACTTCGATGGCCACTTCCGGCGGCTTGCCATACTTCCATACGAAGTACGACCGGTGCAATTTCGGAAACAAGTTTTCCGGCAAGCGGACGTTCATGCTGAGCAGCATATCGGGCACCAGCGGCGGTAAATCGACACCATAAAACAGCCCGACGTTCGATAGCGCGACAAACAATCGGTCGGTGGTCCAGGACGAATACAGCGGCTCAGTCAGCAACCGCATCTGCTTTTCGCTAAACACGTTATCCACCGGCGCACCGTCCTCGGTGATGATATGATCGATCGACGGCCAGTCCTCCGGCGGCAAGGGCTGGAGAACCACGTCGGATTGCTGCGGCGACGATGACAATAGAGTCTCAGGATCTTGCATCAGTTCTCTGGTTCAGTAGCGATCGAATTCTCGTGCTGCCGTTTAAACGCTGACGCATTATACCCTGGCGATCCGCTTCGGATCGACCCAAAATTTCGCATCATCCGCTGAACCACCGGTGGGGAAATGCAAGGATTGGCATTCGCCCGGCAGTTTTCGCTGCGGTACAATGAACGCATGAGAAAAACGACACCCCCCTGCCCTGCTCCCGCGGCCGTCAGTTTGGCGTCCGTCGCCCCGACGCTCGGCCCGCTAACGCCCGTCAATTCGGCGTCCTCTGCCCTGCCCCGTCGCGATTGGCTGAAATCGGCCCTCGCCTTTGGCGGTGGAGTGGCACTGGCGGGTTCGATGTCAACCGCTCACGCCGCCCGCGACCCCCGTTGGAACGAGTCGATCGAGAAAGGGCTCAATTGGCTGTCCCGCACCCAATCTTCGCGCGGCCAGTGGAATACTCAGGTCTACCCGACGGCGATGGCGGCGCTCGCGGGTACTGCGCTAATCGGCAGCGGTTCGACAACGACGCAAGGCCCCTACGCTCGTGAGATTGCTCGGGCATGCGATTTCATCATCAGCAAGAGTCGCGACAACGGCTTGATCGGCGATCCGCAGACCGATTCACGCTACACGTACGGGCACGGTTTCTCGATGCTGTTTCTATCCCAAGTTCTCGGCGAAGAGGGACTCATCGATCGCCGCGAGGAATTGGTCCAGGTCCTCTCGAAAGCCGTCGAGTTCAGCGGCAATGCGCAAACGGCCGCGGGTGGCTGGGGCTATGTTTCCGCTCGCGAAGGCAATGACTTTGACGAAGGCTCGACAACAATCACGCAAGTCCAGGGACTGCGAGGTTGTCGCAACGCCGGTATCCCCGTCAGCTCCGACGTGATCGATCGAGCGAAAGCGTACATCTACGATTGCAAGAATCCCGACGGTGGCATTAGCTACAGCAGTCGGCAAAAAGGAAGCAGCCGACCCGCGATCACGGCCGCGGCGCTCGCGGCACTCTACAACGCGGGCGACTATGACAACGATCAAGTCCCCGACATGTGGGCGTACACGAAGGACTCACTGCACGACATCAGTGACGCGGCGAGAGCGTTTGGTCATTGGCACTACACGTATCTCTACTACAGTCAAGTTGTCTACCGCCAAGGCGAAGAGCTGTGGCAACCGTTCCGTGATCGACTTTACGATCGCATTGTTAGTGAACAACGCCCCGATGGATCCTGGGACGGCCAAATCCACAGCGTCTATGTCACCTCATGCAACCTCATCATGATGCAGCTCGATCGCGGTTACTTGCCGATCTATCAGCGATAATTTGCGGAGTTGTGCTAGTTTCTCGAGCCATGCCCCAGAAACCTCGATCATGGACCCCGCGGACGCCTCCAGCGGATGAGCCAAAAACTTCCCGATTCTTGCAAGGTCCCATCTCCCCCACCAAGCGTGGGGCGAGGGGCGAGGGGACATTGCGGAAGTGATTCTGGATCAGTTCCTAAGCCGAACAGCCCTCGCTCGAATCCCGTCTTCGGCAGCGCAGACGCCGATTCAAAAGCGACTCGGCAACGACGCTTCGCATACTCTCTCTCTCTCAGGACGGCGTGCTTCAGGTCGTGTAGAATGGTCGGCGACACGATGGATATTTCCGAGTTCCTGTTGAGTGTGAGATCCCATGACTTTACCACGCCCGGTAGCAGCGATGCTATTGTTGATGTCGTCCAGCTTTCTTTTGGCTCCAGACGTTGACGCGGCCCAGCCTAATATCATCTTCATCTTCTCCGACGATCATGCTCAACATGCGATTTCGGCGTATGGATCCAAAGTCAACGAAACGCCCAACATTGATCGACTCGCCCAACAAGGCGCACGGTTCACGAATTCGTTCGTGACCAACTCGATTTGCACGCCGAGTCGGGCGACGCTGCTCACGGGCCAATACTCGCACCTCTATGGCGTGCCAGTTTTTAATCGCTTCGACTCGTCCCGCGATTCCGTGTCCAAGCATCTGCAAGCGGGCGGCTACCACACGGGCATGATCGGCAAGTGGCACCTCGGCTCGAACCCCGAGGGCTTTGACCGCTGGATTGTTCTGCCCGGCCAAGGCGCGTATTGGAATCCCCAGTTTCTTGTCGACGGGAAGAAACTCAGTATCGAGGGCCACTGCACCGACATCACCACGGATCTCG
>JBBSJZ010000071.1:0-16387 GCA_038256795.1 Pirellulales bacterium
GGGCAACCCACCTGGCAAGGATCCCGCAGCACACCGACGGTCGATGGCGATCACGTCTACGTATTGACGCCGCACGGTGACTTGATTTGTTTCCAAACCACGGGCGAGGTCGTTTGGCGTCGAAATCTGAAGAGCGACTTCGAGGGCAAGAAGGCTGATAGCTGGGGTTATAGCGAATCCGTAACGATCGATGGCGACAAACTCATTTGCACGCCCGGTGGCGAAAAGAACACGATGGTCGCCCTTCATAAGAATACGGGCGAAACGATCTGGACCACTTCGCACCCTGGTGATCGTGGCGCCGGCCACGCTTCAATCGTGCTTTCCACCGTGGGCGATCAACGCATATACGTCCAAACCACTGGAAGCGGTGGTATTGGCGTTCGTGCCAATGACGGAAAATTAATGTGGAGCTACGATATTAAGCAAACCACGGCTGTCATCCCGACGCCGATCGTGCGAGACGATCTGGTGTTCCTCTGCGCGGGCTACGGAACCGGGGGCGCGCTGGTCAAGCAAGTGGCTTCGAGCGGTGGTGTCGACGTGCAAGAAATTTATCCGACCCAGTCTGAACTCGGTAACAAACACGGTGGTGTGGTACTCGTCGGCGACTATCTCTACGGCGACTCTGAGGATCAAGGCATCCCGTACTGTGCCGATTTGATGACGGGCGAATTGAAATGGAAATCACGTGGGTCCGGTAAGAAATCGGCAAGTGTGACTGCCGCAGACGGTCATCTCTACATTCGCTTTAGCGACGGTACGATGGTGCTTGCCAAAGCATCCCCCGAAAAGTACGAAGAACTCGGTAGCTTCGTCGCACCGAGAAGCGGCGAGAGTCCGAGTTGGGCGCACCCCGTGGTCGTCGATGGCAAGCTTTACTTGCGTGAAGATGACACGGTGCTCTGTTACGACATCGAGGCGGCATAAGGGATCGCTCCCAAGACTATTACGCCCCGCCTCGCCCCGTTTCCGGGACGAGCGGGGAACGGTGCCATTCATCTTCTCATCATCACATGCCGATCCGCGTCCCCGTTTGCTTGATCGTTCTACTCGCCTCCAGTTGTCATGCAGGGGATTTTTTTCTCACGATCGGTGGCGGTTACGCGCCGTCGAGTAATCAAGCGTCACTCGAGCGCAATGTGCAATTCATGCAGCGATTGCTGCGTGAAAAGCAACTCGCCCAGCGACCCAATGATATCTTTTTCGCGGATGGCAATGATCCCGGTGATGACTTGCAGGTCATCGATCGCAAGTCGATTCCGCGTGCCAACCAGTTGATGGCGGAGTTCTTGGGCAGCGATCGTGACTTGGGGTTGTCGTACCGCAATCACCAGGTGCCGCGCGTCAGCGGGGCAACGAGTGAAGAGAATTTGCGCCAGTGGTTTAATTCGGTTGGCGTGACGATGACCAGCGGTGATCGATTGTTGATCTATGTCACTTCACATGGCAACGAAAGCCAGTCTCGCAACCAGCCGCACAACACCTCGATCTCGCTTTGGAATAACGCCCGTTTGAGTGTCACCGAGTTCGTAAAATTGCTGGATGGATTGCCCGAGGGTGTGAGTGTTGTGGCGGTAATGGTCCAGTGCCATGCCGGCGGTTTTTCGCGATTCATCTACAACGAAGGTAACCCGGATCGCGGCTTGTCGACCCAGCGTCGATGTGGGTTTTTTGCAACCGTTCATGATCGCCCGGCGGCCGGGTGCACTCCGGAGATCGACGAGTCGACCTACGTCGAATACAGCACGTATTTCTGGGAAGCGATCGCGGGTCACAACCGCTTGAATCAACCGATTGAGTCGCCGGACTACAACGGTGATGGCGTCGTTTCTTTCGATGAGGCACACGCTTATACCATTCTGAAAAGCGACACAATCGATTTGCCCATCAATACATCCGGTGAGTATCTCGGGATTGAGAGCCAATTCCGTGATTCTGAATACCGCGATTTATTGCCACGTGATCTCGGCTACAGCGAAGTGCTCAGTTTGTCGACGCCGTCGGATCGGGCTGTACTGGAAGGGTTGTCCGAGCAACTCGAGTTGGTAGGCGAGAATCGCTTGGAGATCGCCGAGCAAATGAAGAACCAAGAACGACCGAGATCGCGCGGCCGATACCGTGGTCGTCCCGAAGACCCAGCCAGCCAATTGCGACGGCGGATTGCTGCAGACTTGAAGAGTCGCTGGCCGGAGCTTGCTAACTTGATGAATCCACTTTCGATCGAGCTGATTACGACCCGCAGTGACGACTTTTTGCACGCGATCGAAGTCCATCCAGAATACGACCGCTATCGACAACTCGTCGACGCAGCCGATGCGACGCTCAGTGAGACGGAGAAGCGGGTCAAGTACGAACGTTTCATTCGCGCTGTCGAAAACGTGATCTTGCGCGAGAATTTGGTCCGCATCAATGATGCCAGCGCTATCGATCACTATCAAGGAATCGTCGAAGCCGAGAATCTGGCGCTGCCGTGAACGGTGACACACCACGAGCCGATCATGAACCAGCGGCGAAACAAGTCGTCCATGCAACGCCCTCTCGACGTGATTGCTCGGAGTTGAAGTTGGTGCTCGATGCGGCCGGCATTCGCGGCGAGGTGAGCCATCGCCATGGCCAGTGGCAATTGGTCGTCCGAAACGAAGACTCCGTGAAAGCCGCTGCTGAGCTTCATGCGTATCGCCTAGAAAACCCCGTCACGATCGACACTCCGGCGAAAACCATTCCGGTCTACGCGGGTGCATGGTTCGGAATTGGCGTCTACACGCTCGTGCTCGTGATCGTTTTTGTTCATGCCGATCGTGGCACCTTTGATCGCGATTGGTTCGCCGCGGGACGCACCGAGGCGGACGCGATCCTTTCGGGCGAGTGGTGGCGGACGCTGACTGCGGTAACGCTACACGCCGACTTCGGGCATCTGCTGAGCAACCTCATTTTCGGTGGCGTGTTCGGATTACTCGCGGGTCGCATTCTTGGCGGCGGCGTCGCGTGGTGCTGCATCGTGATCGCGGGGGCGTTGGGGAACGCCGTCAATGCGGCGGCTCAGGTGCCGACTCATAGCTCGATCGGGGCATCGACCTCGGTATTCGCGGCGCTGGGTATGCTGGTCGCACATGCACTGCGTCCAAGGCCTGCGGGCTCGAGCAAGTGGCTGGTCCGCTGGAGTCCGCTGATTGGCGGCGTGCTGCTACTGGCATTCACGGGGATCGGTGGCGAGAATACCGACGTCGGCGCCCACGCCGCCGGCTTCCTCGCCGGTCTCGGCATCGGTTGGCTCGCGTGTCGAATGCCGCCGGGCTGGCTAGAAAGCCGCGTCCTGCAAATTGCTGGCGGCATCATCGGGCTCGGCGCGATCATCTTCGCTTGGGCCATCGCGTTCGGCAGATCGTGATCGGTTCATCGTGATTGCGGGACCGCATCGTCCACGGACGTAGCCCCTGCAATCGTCGCTGCCATCGATTAGAATCACCGGTCTCTCGTCCGTGTCCGCTCATCGGTTCGCTTACCTCCCCGACACCCTCATCAAAAATGAACATGATTCAATACCCTCATTATTTTCGACTCGTATTACCGATCGTCTTGATCGGATTCGCGTCGTTCGTGGCTGCGGCTGAACCGATCGCGAGTGACAAGCTTGTCTTTGCCGAACAGGATGGCTTCGTCGCGATCGAGGCCGAGCATTACTTCCAGCAGTCGCGTTCGGACAAACGAGCTTTTTACCTGACAGACGGCAACCAGGTTCCTAAAGTTACGCCCGACGGAGACCCCAGCCACGCGGCCGATGCGAGTGGTGGTGCTTACTTGGAAGTACTTCCTGATACGCGTCGCACGCACAGTGACAAGTTGACCAAGGGTGTGAACTTTGCTCCCGAAGCGGGCACAATGGCAGTGCTCGACTACCACGTCAATTTCGCGACCCCCGGTCGCTATTACGTTTGGGTGCGGGCGCATTCGACGGGCCCGGAAGACAATGGATTGCACGTGGGTCTCGACGATTCGTGGCCCGAGAGCGGTCAACGCATGCAGTGGTGTGAAGGTAAGAACCGATGGCGTTGGGAGAGCAAGCAACGAACCGAGCAAGTCCATTGTGGCGAGCCCCACCTCATTTTTCTCGACATCGCTGCCGCTGGCGAGCACGTCGTTCATTTCTCGATGCGAGAAGATGGATTCGAGTTCGACAAGTTCATCCTGACGACGAACCGGGATTTCGCCCCACCCGAGGGTGCTGGACCAGACGCGACCGTCAAGTCGGGGACACTCCAGGAAATTCGTCAGCCGTCGGGAGATGGTTCGGTCACGGTCGCTGGCGAGCTCAAGGCTTGGCACAAAATCACGCTCAACTTGAACGGTCCTTTCGCGCATGAAAATGACCGGATGCCGAACCCCTTCACGGACTATCGCATGTCCGTTCGATTCACCCATGACGATGGGTCAGTTTACAACGTACCGGGTTACTTTGCCGCCGATGGGGAGGCGAGCAACACATCGGCTCAGTCGGGCACCGTATGGCGAACGCATTTCGCGCCTGACAAGACGGGCGAATGGAAGTACACACTCTCGTTCCATCAGGGCGAACTCGCGGCGCTCGATGCCACGACATCGTCCGAACCGCTCGCCCCCTACGATGGCCAATCAGGCTCGTTCACGGTCGACAAAAGCGATAAACAGGGCCGTGACCTGCGGGCGCATGGTCGGTTGCAATACGTCGGCAAGCATTACCTTCAATTCGCCGGAAGTGGTGAATACTTCATGAAGGCGGGCGCCGATGCGCCGGAAACGCTGCTCGCTTACAAAGAGTTCGACAATACGATCGCGGGTAATCCGAAGAAGGCACCGCTGAAGTCTTGGTCGCCGCACGTCGGAGACTGGAGAGACGGCGATCCATCGTGGGGTGACGGCAAGGGCAAGGGGCTTATCGGTGCGATCAATTACTTGTCCGCCAAAGGCTGCAATGCGTTTTCATTCTTGACCTACAACGCCGGTGGTGACGGCGACAACGTCTGGCCCTTCACTGATCGCGATGACAAGCTGCACTACGATTGCAGCAAACTCGACCAATGGGCAGCGGTGTTCGAACATGGCACCCATCGCGGCATGTACCTGCACTTCAAAATGCAAGAGACCGAAAACGATGACAATCGTGGCGGCGGCAAACGCGCCGGCATCCCCGAGTCACTCGATGGCGGTGACCTCGGCACGCAGCGGAAACTTTACTGTCGTGAGCTCATTGCACGCTTCGGACACAACTTGGCACTGAATTGGAACCTGGGTGAAGAGAACACCCAATCCACCGACCAGCAGCAAGCCATGATCAACTACATTGCCGACACCGACCCCTACAATCACCCGATTGTCATTCACACGTTTCCCAACGAGCAAGACAAAGTTTATCAACCGTTGCTGGGTGATAAGTCGCGTTTGACGGGTTTGTCATTGCAGAACAGCAGTCTCGAAACGACGCATGAGCAAACCGTGAAGTGGGTCGAGGCGTCCGATCGTGCCGGCAAGCCATGGGTGGTCGCCTTTGACGAGTCGGGTTCCGCCGCGCACGCCCAATGTCCGGATCTCGGCTACAAGGGCTTCGACGGCCATGACCGCCAAGGCAAGATGATTTACGACCAACATCAAGTCCGGAAACAAACATTGTGGGGAACGTTGATGGCAGGTGGTGCCGGGTGCGAGTACTACTTCGGTTACCAATTTGACGAGAACGATATTGTGTGCGAAGACTGGCGGAGCCGCGACAAAAGTTGGGACTATTGCCGCATTGCCCTCGAGTTTTTCCGAGACCAACGCATTGCGTACTGGGAAATGAAGAACGCCGACGCCTTGGTGGGGAATCCCGAGCATCGTGTTGGCAAGTTTTGTTTTGCCAGTTCGAACGAGACTTACCTGGTCTACTTGCCCGATGGTGGTACCTCGGAGCTTGATTTATCCAGTGCTCAAGGGGCGTTCACGGTGCGGTGGTACAATCCACGCAGCGGTGGTGAGTTGGCGACTGGTTCAGCGAAATTGGTTCACGGGGGCGGCTCGGTATCGCTCGGGACTGCACCGAGCGACGAGCTGGAGGACTGGCTCGTCGTGGTCCGGCGAGCATCCTAGCGTGTCCACCGGTTGCGGTCTTCTACCGCTTCGCGAACGCGAAGCGGTAGAACAACCATGTCGATAAAAGCGATGCCAAGGCCAACGTTACGAGTTGCTCGCCTTCTTGTCTTGCTTCGCTTTACGCTTTTCCTGGGGCGTTAGCAGCGGTTTCTTCTTGGGCTCTTTTTTGCCCTTGTCCTTGCTTCCCTTGTCACCCATCGCAAACTCCTCGTGGTGGTCTTGATTTTCGATTCGCGGTGTTTCGGAACGGCAGCTAATTCAGCGGCGTTTTCCGCGAGCCTCGAGAGTTTAAGGTGTCGCGCGATCCCACGCGATAGCGGCTGCTTCGACGAAAGCGCTTGTCGGTTGCCACGAGAGGTGGCTGCGAAGGGGCGATCGTCAGCCGCTGGGGGTGCCATCTTCTCCGACCGCTTCCGAGCGGGTACCGTTCTAGGCGGTGAGTCTTCCCGAAGCACCCACGATTCCCTTGGTAACTCGAAGTAGACCGATTGATGCGTAGTGGAAAAGAGTTGCTGATCGCCAGCCGCAAGTATGCCCATGAAACTCGCTGGCTCAGTTGGTGGCATTTCTGGTCGACGCTTGCCGTCGCCGCCTCGCTGCTGCTCGTGGCTTGCTCGCCGCTGCCGCTGGTGGTGTGCGTCATCGCGAGTTTACTGGCGAGCTTGGTGCTAATTCGTGTCTTCATCCTGTATCACGACTACATGCACGGGGCGATCCTCAGCGGCAGCATCGTCGCGGGATGTTTACTCAAGCTCTACGGAACACTCGTGCTCAGTCCACCGCACATTTGGAAGCATTCGCACGACGACCACCACAAGAACAACGCCCGGCACTACGGGCCGACGCTCGGAACGTTCCCGGTCATGACGACTGCCGACTACGCTAGCGCGTCACGACTAGAACGACTGAGCTACTCGCTTTCGCGTCACCCGCTCACGTTTGTTTTCGGGTACGTGACCGTGTTCTTCTGGGAGATGTGTTTGCACGCGGTGATCATCGACCCCCGCAAAAACTTCGACGGCGCGGTCGCCATAGTGCTGCACATCGCCGTCGCGATCGGATTGGCGTTCGTTTCGATCCAGGCGCTCGTGCTGGGGATGCTGTTGCCGATGGCGATCATCACCGGCTTGGGTTCGTATCTGTTTTACGCCCAGCACAACTTCCCGGGTGTGATCCGCAACGAAGGTGACGAGTGGGACCATGTGCATGCGGCGCTGCATTCATCGAGCTACATGCGAATGGGCTCGGTGATGAATTGGTTCACCGGCAATATCGGCTACCACCACGTTCACCACCTCAACGCCAAAATCCCGTTCTATCGGTTGCCCGAAGCGATGGCGGGATTGGATGAATTGCAATCACCCGTCGTGACGACGCTGCGGCCGTGTGATGTGATGCACTGCATGCGATTGAAGCTCTGGGATCCCAACAGCAATCAACTCGTCACCTTCGACGAGGCTGCGGACCTAGCGGTTTGAAGCGGGCTTGCGAACGAGTTCCTTGAACATCGCGTTCAATTGCAGCGTGACGGGTCCAGGCTTGCCATCGCCGATCACGCGTCCATCAAGTTTGACTGCGGGGATGACTTCGGCGGCACTGCCCGTGAGAAAGCACTCATCGGCGACGAACAAATCGTGGCGCGTCATCGCCGTCTCCGAGGTGTCGATGCCGGCACCGCGAGCGAGCTCGAGGACTGCGTTTCGCGTGATGCCTTCGAGGATTCCCGCGTCGATGGGCGGTGTCATCAATCGCCCACGCTTCACGATGAAAATGTTATCACCGGTGCACTCGGCGACTTCGCCCTTGTGATTGAGCATCACCGCTTCGACGCACCCGGCGCGGAGGCCCTCGATCTTGGCCATGATGTTGTTGAGATAATTGAGCGACTTGATGCGCGGCGATAGCGCCGCCGGATGGTTGCGAATCGTTGATGCCGTGACGAGCTCCAGACCTTCGGAGTACGACTTCTCGGGATACAGGGTGATGGTGTCCGCGATGATGATGATTTGCGGGTGGGAGCACTTGTAGGGATCGAGTCCGAGTGCCCCGCTACCACGCGTGATCACCAATCGGACGTATCCGTCACTGATGTTGTTCTTGGCCACAGTCGCTTGCACGTCGCGAGCGAGATTTTCCATCGTCATGGGGATTTCGAGCGAGATCGCACGCGCGGATTCCCACAATCGAACGAGGTGCTCGTGCAATCGAAAAACTTGGCCGCTGTAGCTGCGCAGTCCCTCAAAAACGCCATCGCCATAAAGTAATCCGTGATCGTAAACACTAATTTTGGCGTCCTCTTTGGGGAAGTATTCGCCGTTGATATAGATTTGCAAGCTCATGGGAGGGGATCGCGAGGTTGAGGGGACTAAAATTTAACGAGCCACATCGGCGGCGGAGACGGCAGCAATGATTTGTGCATCGAAGTAGTTGATGCTCATGCCGGCGTCAACGACGATCGATTGAGCCGTGATGCCGCTGCTGCGGGGGCTGAGCAGGAACGTGGCGACCGCAGCGACTTCATCGGTTTCGATCGCGCGGCCGCGTGGGATGACTTTTTCGGCATACAGATACGAATCGACATAGCCCGGGATACCGGCTGAGGCACTCGTCTTGAGCAGTCCTGCGGCGACGGCATTGAAGCGCACTTCGCTGAATCGCGAGAACGACTTTGTCAAGAACGCGAGCGACGACTCGAGTGCGGCTTTGATCGGCGCCATAAACCCGTAACTCTCACTCGCCATCCGCGTGGTGCTGATTCCGATCGTCACGACGGACGCGTCTCGAGCGAGCACGTCACGCAGTGCATGGCAAACTGCGGTGAGCGAGAACGCGGAGATATCGATCGCTTGCAAGAATTGGCGGCGAGTCGTTTCGTGGAACGGTTTGATGCCGTCGGCGTAGTCCGCGAACGCGATCGAATGAACGAGTCCTGAGAGCGAAACGTTGTCGGTTTGCAAGACGCTAGCGAGTGCTTCAATGTCGGAGGGCTGTTCGACATCGCAAACGATAACGCGCTTGCCGGCCAGTAACTTACCGAGGCTTTCGCGGCGCGATTCACTGCGGACGCTGTAGATCACTTCGCCGCCACAGGATTCGATTTGGGAGGCGATCTTGAACGCGACGCTCTTCTTGTTCGCCACGCCCATCACCAGAAATTTCTTACCAGTGAGAGCTAGGAAATCGAATGCGGGTTCGCGATTTTCGGGAGTTTGCGTCACGAAAGACTTGGGGGGTTGGAGGCAGATTGCGAAAGTATTCGATGACGATCCCGATCGAAGCAACGCCATGAGGAAAAGGCAACCAGCTTCGGCCCGGCAAGACCGATTAGCCGCGGGGATTGGTCACGGTGCAGGCGAAATCGAGCCTCGCGGCGACCTTACCAGCGAGCAGAACTTTGCCGGTCAAAAAAAACGCGGCGCCGACGCGATCGTTCAGCGTCACGGCGATCTCGACGGTATCCCCAGGGCGAACCATTTGCTTGAATTTCACGCCATCGATCCGCGTCGCCACGGGGACGACATCCTCGCCTGCGGGAGTGTGCTGGGCAAGCAAAATCGCCCCAGCCTGCAGACAACATTCACATTGGATCACACCGGGAACGATCGGATAGTTCGGAAAGTGACCTTGGACAAAGAACTCGTCGTCGCGGAACGTTTTGCGGCACAGAATCGTCGTGTCATTACTGGAGACAACTTCGTCGAGCAGTCGCATGGGAAGACGGTGCGGGATCGCTTGCTCGATCTCGGCGGCGGTCATCGCGCCGGCGTTTGGGGTGGTCATGAAGGGTCACTTGGCGAGGACGATGGCTTGGCGGATGCGCTGTGCAAGGCACAATCAGAGGCAAAATCGCCCAATTGCGTCAAGCGGGTGGCGGGGAGCGACGGGTCAGTTGGACTCGCTTGTCGCGAGGAATCTGGTAATTTGCGAGGCGTCCGATCGATGCGTGAAACCAAGTTCACGGTCAGTCTCCCGAAACAATCCGCTGCGATATTCCTGATGACCCTCTACTACGCCCGCGGTTCGAAAACCGAGTCGCTCACCGCTGACGATTTTCGCGACGCACTCCGGCAAACGTTTGACGCGATTGGAATGCCCAACCGGGCACTGATCTTGCCGCCAGATGCGACTCGGTTCTTTAGCCGTGCTGGCGAGTTGACCGTCTTGACGCGTGAATTACTCGGCGACCGGGTCACGGACATCATGCCGGCACTGGGTACGCACACGCCCATGAAACCTTCCCAACTCGACCACATGTTTCCAGGAATTCCCCACGAACTCTTTCGCCCGCATCGTTGGCGTGACGACGTCGTCACGCTTGGCGAAGTGCCCGCAGAATTCGTCTCCGAGGTCACCGAGGGGATCTACACCAAGGCCTGGCCGGCACAGGTCAACCAAATGCTGCGCGACGGTGGCCACGATTTGATTTTTTCGATCGGTCAAGTCGTCCCGCACGAGGTCATCGGAATGGCCAACTACAACAAGAACGTATTCATCGGCACCGGGGGCGTACGCGGCATCAACGAGAGCCATTTTCTCAGTGCCGCTTACGGCCAGGAACGCGTGCTGGGCCAAGCCGACACGCCGCTGCGAAAGCTGCTCAACTACGCCCAGGATGAATTCTGCAAAGACATGCCACTGCTCTATGCCTTGACGGTGGTCCAGCAACTCAAGGACGGCACGCTGCACACCCGCGGGCTCTACATCGGCGACGATCACGACACTTTTTGGCAGGCTGCGGCGCTGTCCCGCGAAGTCAATATCACCCACTTGCCCAAGGCTCCCAAGCACGTCGTCGCTTACCTCGATCCCTCCGAATTCAAAAGCACGTGGCTGGGCAACAAGTCGATCTACCGAACCCGACTGGCGATCGCCACGGGCGGGCGGCTGACCGTGCTCGGACCAGCGATCGAGGAATTCGGCGAGGATCAAGAAATCGACCGACTGATTCGTAAATACGGCTACCGCCCCAAAGCCGAAGTAATGCGGATGATCCAAGAGAACGACGACCTCGCCGCGAATCCCTCCGCTGCCGCACACCTCATCCACGGTAGCGCCGAAAATCGCTTCGAGGTGATTTATGCCGCGGGTCATTTGACGGACGACGAAATTAGCTCGGTCGGTTACACACCAGGCAACCTCGAAGCGTTGCTTAAACGCTACGACATCAACGAGCTCGAGGACGGTTTTCACACGGATATTGATGGCAGCGAATTTTACTTCATCCAGAATCCAGCCTTGGGACTCTGGGAAGCAGACATTCTTCGCCAAAGCACTTGACAGGAATGCCAGCATCGCGATACTTGCTCGTTTCCTGGGGATAATTTCACACGCCTCAGTGAGTGGCGGTAGCGAGCAACCATGGGAGCATCCCAAGCGTTGACGACACCGACCAGTGACAAACGGATTTCCTAACGACACTCTCGATGCCAACGATCAACCAGCTCGTCCGCAAGCAGCGGACTTTTAAGAAGCGAACCAGTAAGTCGCCGGTTCTCGAAAAATGCCCGCAAAAGCAGGGTGTTTGCTTGCAGGTCCGCACGATGACGCCGAAGAAGCCGAACTCGGCTCTGCGGAAGATCACGCGGGTGCGCTTGAGCAACGGGAAAGAAGTCACCGTCTACATCCCCGGCGAAGGTCACAACCTGCAAGAACACTCGATCGTGCTCGTGCGTGGTGGTCGTATCCGCGACTTGCCAGGTGTGCGGTATCAGGTCGTCCGCGGTTCACGCGATGCACTCGGTGTCGATGGCCGTAAGCAGGCACGCAGCCGCTACGGTGCCAAGAAGCCGTAAAGTGGTTCCCGTGAGGACTGAGAAATCGGTCCGAGCATGTTCAGGCTCAGTCAGGATTCGATTGAGTCACTAGCGTTCACACACTCGCCAACATTTCACCGGATTTCTGAAGTTTACGATGGGACGAATTACTGCCAGCCGAACGCACCTCAAGGGCGATCCACAGCACAACTCGATGCTCGCGGGCAAGTTCATCAATTGTTTGATGTACAGCGGCAAGAAGACGGTTGCTCAAAAGGTTTTCTACGACGCGCTCGAAGAGATCGCCAAGCGAAATCTGGGTGCCGAACCGATCGAAATCTTCGAGACGGCGGTCGACAACATCAAGCCCTACATCGAAGTCCGCAGCAAGCGGGTCGGTGGTGCGAGCTACCAAGTTCCGATGCAAGTCAATCGCACGCGTCAGCAAAGTTTGGCAATCCGTTGGTTGCTCGGTGCCGTTCGTGACAAGAAGGGACGCCCGATGCACATGAAGTTAGCCGACGAAGTGTGTGCGGCTTACAAGAAAGAGGGTGTTGCCTACACCAAGCGTGAAAACACGCACCGCATGGCCGACGCTAACAAGGCGTTTGCCCACTTCGCTTGGTAGTCGACACTTCAAGCTTTTTCAAACCACGAAACCGTGATTCGCTGCAACCGCACGAGTCGCGGTTTTTTTGTGGTCCAACAAGACAAGGCTATCCGTTGGTTTTTGATCCGCTCAGATCACCGGCTAATGGCTGAATCTCTATCGGGTTGAGCAACAACGAGATGTGTAGAATGGAGAGGGGACGTAACCAAGTTCCGGTGGAGACGATCCTGATGCCGCGCTGCGGCGAATGACACGGACCACCGAGCGGCCGATGTTTGGCTGCCACGGTGAGATTGGGTCCCGGATTGAAAAAAGACCGTTGACCGGCACAGGATGAGAATTGTTGATGATGGTGACCAGCGTAAGTTCGTTCATGATGGGGATACTTGTCATGTGGGTATTGGCGTTACCCGTCGAAGTGACGCCGACGGACGGTGCCGTCATCCGTGGCTCGCTCGCGGCAGTGACGCCAGCGGGAATCCAACTCGAGCAGGACGGTACCGTGCGGGTTCTGCCGTTCGATTCACTCGTCAGCCTCGAGGCCACGGCGCCAATGCGAGCCACGCCACCTGTGATGCGAGTGACGCTCGCTGGCGGATCGGAGTTGGCGGCTCATTCGGTATCGCTCCAGGATGATTTGCTCTCGATTGAGCTGCGTCGCCAAGATCGGCTGAGCGTCCCGGCCCGACAAGTTCGCTCGATTCGATTCCGAGCTTCGGCCCCCGCGACGGATGCACAGTGGTTTGGATTGGTGGAGAGCGAAGGTAGCGGCGATGTACTGGCGATCCGCCGCGAGGGAGATCGGTTGGACCAAGTGCGTGGCGTCATTGAGTCGATCACGGGCAATGTGGTTCAGTTCAATGTCGATGGCACGGCGGTCCAGGCACCGTTTGATCGGCTCGAGGGGATCGTCTTCGGATCGAGTCAAGGCTCGGCAGTGGGACGGTCAAATTTGCTCGTCCTCGATTCGTACGGTTCCCGGTGGATGGTCGATTCGCTGCGACCGAGCAGCGTGGATGAACCACTCAAGGTGCTGCTCGAATCGGACGTCGAACACTCTATCCCGATGTCTCAAGTCACATCGATTCGTTGGAACAGTTCGCTGGTGATGTTGGCGACGCAACCGGCGGCCGAGCAGCGATTCAAGCCAGCGATCGGACCGACTCAAATGGATGGGATCATGGGTCAATGGTTTTCACCGACCTCCGCGGTTGACGATGCATTGGTCATGCACGGTGATTCCATGATCGAGTATCGCGTCGAGCCCGGCTTCGAGCGGGTGATGGGCAGTTTTCTGCGTGACGAGCGAGTCGATCGTCGTGGTAAGTTAACGGCGATCGTGGCGATGGATGGTGAAGTTGTATGGACCCAAGAGTTGCTCGCTGGCGAAGCGAGCGGTTTCGAATTGCCGCTCGGGGACCATCGTCGTTTACAATTTCGCACAGAGTCATCCGGCGATGGTGATCTCGGCGATACTGTGCATATCGTGCGGCCGCGTTTGCTGAAGTAGTTTGTCAACTCCAACGAAGACTTGATCGAAGTGAAGTTCATCAACACCGTTTTGATCGGCTGGATTATTGTCCTTCAAATTGCGTTCGCGAGTGACGCAACGACTGCGGAACCCGTCGTCGAGGATCCCGTCACCGTCGATCCGAGGTTGATCGAGATCGAGAACGGTCGGATTGCTGCGATTGAGAAAGCGATGCCGTCGGCGGTGGCCGTTTTTGTCCCCGGTGGTGGCGGTGGTGGCAGCGGGATGTTGATCTCGCAAGACGGTTTTGCGCTGACGAATTTTCACGTCAGTAGTCCTGCGGGTTCGTTCATGCGGTGTGGTTTATCCGACGGGAATATCTATGACGCGGTGATTGTGGGGATCGATCCCGTCGGCGACTTGGCACTGATTCAATTGCTGGGTCGAGATGACTTTCCGTTCGCTGAAATGGCCAACAGTCGCCAGGCGGAGGCTGGTGATTGGTGCATGGTGATTGGCAATCCGTTCTTGCTGGCCACGAACTTGCAACCGACGGTGACCTGGGGCATTCTCAGTGGCGTCGGCCGGTACCAATATCCGTCGGGGACGCTGCTTGAGTATGCCGATTGTTTCCAGACCGATGCGTCGATCAATCCCGGCAACTCGGGCGGTCCGCTCTACAACGCCGATGGTCAATTGCTCGGCGTCGTCGGGCGTGCGTCCTTCGAAAAACGTGGCCGCGTGAACGTCGGCGTCGGTTACGCGATCTCGATTAACCAAGCCAAGAACTTTCTCGGATACTTGCACAGCGGCCGGGTTGTCGATCATGCGACTCTCGGCGCGACCGTGGTGAGCGATCCGGACGGCAGCGTGCGTGTCTCGAATATTCTCGATAACAGCGACGCCTACCGACGTGGACTGCGATATTCAGCTCAAATCTTGAGCATCGACGATCGCGACGTGGACTCCGCCAACGATGTGCAAACCATTCTCGCGACGTTGCCCAATTTGTGGCGAGTGAAGTTGGTCTATCGTTACGAGGGCACGACCACTCAAACGTTGGTTCGGCTCGCAAGTGTTCACTTGCGAGACGAATTACTCGAAAAAATGTCGGCGGCGCTCCCACCACCACCGCCTCGGAAGGAACCGCCCGCGAAGGAATCTGTGCCGCCGGATCAACCGGGCGATGAAGCGGAATCCGTCGATCGAGCGGACGCCCAAGAGGATCCGATTCCGGCAGCGGTCAAGGAGCGCTTCGAAGCTCGCGAAGGCTACGCCAATTACTATTTCAATCGCCAAAACCAACAACGAATGATCGAATCGATGCGGGCTCAGTTTCCCGGATCGAAGCCCGAGCTCGCGTCGCAGTGGACGATCGAGGGTGAGACGGATGAAGCGAATCCGAAGCCGGTGAAAATCGAGATCCAAGCCGGAAGCCTGCTGATGTCGAGCGGCGACCAAGTGATTTCAATGAGCACGAACGTTGAGCAATACGATGCCGTTCGCGGTGCCAGTGCCGCCGGGTTGTTACCGGCACTCGCAGCCTGGCAACAAATGTTGCGTCTCGGCCCCGAAACATTCGGTGATACTTCATATTTGGGAACCATGCCGCTCGGCGGTGAACGTCCGCTGCGAGACTGTCTCGTCGGGATCGCCTCCGAAATGGAAGTTCGTTGGCTGGCGCATCCCGAGTCGAAGTGGGTTGAAGCGATCGAAGTGTTCGCGGATCGCGACGAGGACCCGGCGGAGCTTTGGATCGAGCGCGATGGCGGTGATGCGTCGGTTGCACCAACCGCGATCGAACTGCGTTATGGGACCGATCCCATCTTGCGGATCAAAATCAAGTCGTGGACCGATTCGATTCAAGCGGTACCGGCGGATGACGTTGAGGAGTCGAAGTGATGTTGAGCTCAAACGTTTGGAGCACGAAAATATTTGCTCTGTTGTTCGTCGGTTTCGCCAACATCGCCACCGCACAACCGTCGCTCGATAAAGTCTCACGAGAAGCTCAAACTCGCGTCGTCAAGATCTACGGGGCCGGCGGTCTCGGCGGGCTCGAGGCCTATCAGAGTGGTTTTCTAGTTTCGCCCGAGGGTCACGTCGCGACAACGTGGAGTTATGTGCTCGATGTTGAGCCGATCGTGGTGCTCGACGATGGTCGCCGATTCGAATCGAAGATTGTCGGTTTTGAACCGACGCTCGAATTGGCGGTGCTCAAGATCGACGTTGGCGACGTGCCTTACTTCCGCGTTGACGCGGACACGAAAGCGACCTGGGGTGATTTCGTGATCGCGGTCAGTAATTTGTTTGGGATCGCGACGGGAAGTGAACCTGCCAGTGTGATGCAGGGCAGCATCGCAGCAACGAGTTCGTTGAGTGCGCGACGCGGCACCTTCAAGACGCCGTACCAGGGCGAGATTCTGGTGCTCGATTTGGTCGCCAACAACC
>JBBSJZ010000072.1:0-16283 GCA_038256795.1 Pirellulales bacterium
TATCGGTTATTGCGACTGATGCAGCGGGAATCTCAGTACGGACCATGCTGAATGAGTCTTTGGCCTTCCCGATTTTCACGATGCGTTCCCGAATCTCCGTTTTCATTCCATCGCCCTGGATACCCTCCTGTCCTTCTGGATCGGGAACCTGGACCGTGTAGGACTGTGGATACTCGACGCTCTCGAATTCACGCACAGGAATCAACACGTGAAGATTCCCGCTATCGTCCATCTTGGCCACCGCGACACTCGGAAAGCCCACGGGAGGAGACCAATCTTCCGCTTCGATTTCGCAGTTGAGACAGGCAACAAGCACGATCGGAGCCAAGCGAATGAGGGTCGCTAAAACAATTCGCCATTTACGATACATTGCGAGTTACACCCGATCGGCTTCAAGGACACTCAGAAAGACTCTATTGAGAACTAATCTCCATCCGGCTGGTTGCAAAAAAATGAACCAGCCGGAACTCAGCTTACACGTTGCTCGTTTTTCGCATCATCGGGAGAGAGGTTCGCGCCGCAGTGGTTGTCCAAGCGATTGTTTTTGGCGAGATGAGCATGCCGCCCGGCTAGGCGTTCGTCACCACGTCGGGCGAATCCGCGACATTGACCCAGACGTGAACGTGGGGAGCACCGCGGTAGTGCCAAACGAACGCGGGACCTTCGAGTCGCCAGTTATCCCAGACTTGATCGCCACCGATATCGTGGTCGCTGAAGAACGCCAATCGACAAGCGTCCAGACCGCCTTGCGCCTTCAAGCACGCCATCACTTCATCGCGATCCGAACTGCGATACATCTCCACGAGCGTCTGCAAAACCAGTTGCAGATGTTCACGTTGGTCCGATGACATTTCGGTGACGGGGATGCCGGCGAGTTGGTCGCTGTGGCCTCGGAACGCGACCGCTTGTTCGCGTGGGGTTTGTGGGGCGAGCGCCAGTTTCTGTTGACGACCGTCGAGCATCTTGTACAAGTCGTTAGCCGCGACGGCTTGGCTCCAAAACACGTTGTCGATGTGGGTCGGGCCCTCGCTATCCTCAGGTGCGTGACCGTAGAAAATGGGGCCGCCGAAAGCGACGTGGTCTGCAGAATTGCCGTCGCATCGCAGCGTCATGTGTCGTCCCGTCAACACGAGTTCGAACTTGCCATCGCCAGGTTTGCCGAAAATCGCGATCGATTGTTCGTGACCAAATCCACCCGCATCGTCTTGGAGTTGTTGGTAGTATCGCTCGTGCCAAGACGGATCGATGATCGACTCGAACACCTTGGTGATCAAGTCGCGTTGGTCGTCATTGTAGAAATCCGAGACGATTTCTTGGTCCGTGATATTCCAGTTGTTGGCGACGAACGTTCGTAACAAACCGCGTTTCTTGTCCTGGTGATCCCAATCGAAACACACCGCTTGTCGTTGTTTCTCGCTCAGTGAGTCGTAGAGCAACTGGGTGAAGGACTCGGCCGTCGCCGCGGGCGCCGCGGCCCCCAGCAAGTGACCTGGAACGAGCAGTGACCCCGCACCCATCGCCGCCGACGCAGCGACTGCGGAGCCCAAAAAATTCCGACGATTGATACCTGTTTGATCTCGCATCGTGACTAACCTAAACGTGAGAAAGCGAACCCAGAACACCGCTTGAGTGTAACGGATCGCCAGACGCGACACGGGTTTCGTGCGACGAATTAGCAAGGTCACTCGCCTTTTGGCAATCTCGTCGCAATTTTGGCGTGCTTCCCTCGCCCGCGAAACCACCGCTCATGGCGAACTGAGGTATCTTGACAAGTGTTGAGGCGAGATCCATTCTCAAATCACCGTATTTTCTCGGCTCGTTCTCGTTCTCGTTCTCGCCGCAGCCGCGAGCTGTAACCCCTGGAGTATCATCCGTGACCCGACGTCCCCGCACCCATCGCAATTCCCATCCACGGTTTACGCGACCACGGTCGACGCGACGTTGGGTGAACGTGCTGAGTTCCTCGCTGATGTTGGCTTGGATACTGATGCCGTCGTTCGTCGTTGCTGCCACCGATCCGATGGATTGGCCAACGTGGCGTGGCCCACACCAAAACGGCATTTCAGATGAAGTCGGCTTGATCGACGAGTTCGACCCCAAGGGTGGCGAGGGTAGCAATGTGCTTTGGAAGAACGAAGCAGCCGATGGGATTTCGACGCCGGTCGTGATGAACGGTCGATTGTTCACGATCGTCCGCGACCAACCGGGAACTCCCCAAGATGCCGAGAAGGTCATTTGCCTCGATGCCAATACTGGCGAGATGCTATGGGAGAATGTCTACAACGTGTTTCTCTCCGACGTGCCCGCCGAACGTGTCGGATGGTCGCACGTGACTGGCGACCCCGAGACGAATCGTGTTTACGCGCTCGGTGCGTGTTGCTTGCTGCAGTGCATTGATGCCGAGTCGGGCAAGACCTTGTGGGAACATTCACTGAGCGAAGAGTTCGGCATGCTGAGCACTTACGGTGGCCGCACGAATACGCCGGTTCTATTTGAGAACCTGGCGATCGTCAGTGGCGTGACCACGGGCTGGGACGACACCGCGCGTCCGGCACACCGCTATCTCGCATTCGACAAGAACGATGGCGAACTCGTTTGGATCTCGAGCACCCGGCCGTTGCCTGAGGACACGACGTACAGCACACCCGTGATCCAAGTCATCAACGGCCAGCAAGTGATGGTCGCGGGCGCTGGGGACGGCGAGGTTTACGCGATGCAACCACGAACGGGAAAGATCCTGTGGAAGCAACCCTTGTCGCGACGTGGGATCAATACATCCGTCGTCCTATCTCCAGATGGGACGGTCTATGCTTCGCATGGTGAGGAAAATCCGGTCGGTACGATGATGGGCGCAGCCGTTCGCATCGACGGTAACTCCGCGTCGCTCGATTCCGTGTCCGCAGAAGTCTGGCGGACCGAAGAATTGACGATCGGCAAGAGCTCTCCACTCTTGGTCAACGGCCGCCTTTACGTCGTCGAAGATTCCGGTGAACTCCATGCGATCAACGCTGAAACCGGCGAGGAAATCGGTAAGCCGGCGAAGCTCGGCACGACGATGCGTGGCAGCCTCGTCTACGCCGACGGCAAAATCTATGGCTGCACCGCGAGCGGCATTTTCCACATCTTGAAGCCCACCGACGACGGACTGGAATCGATCTTCAAGATCCGCTTGCCGCGCGGGCACGAGGCTGGTGGTTCGGTCATCGTCTCGCATGGCCGCATCTATCTTCCCACCACGGGCGGGTTGTTCTGTTTGGCAAAGCCCGGTGTCGAGCCGAAGCTCGATCCCGCACCTTCATCCGGGGACGAATTGCCCCTCGAACCGCCGACGAGCGAAGACACCGAACTCGCTCAATTGCAATTGATCCCCGCGGAAGCGATGCTGACCGCTGGTGCCGATTTGAAGATGAAGGTCATCGCGTTCAACTCACGTGGCCAGCGTCTCGAAACTCTGCCCAGTGACTTGAAATTCGAGGCCGCCGGTGGTGGCACGATCGATGCCGACGGAACGTTCCATGCAACGGACTCCGGTGAACATGTCGCCGCGATGCTCAGCGTGAAGAGTGGCAAGGTGGTCGGCAAATCTCGCTTGCGAGTCATCCCGCCGTTGCCGTGGAAATTCGACTTCGCTTCACGCGAAGTCCCCATCACCTGGATCGGTGCCCGCTATCGTCACGAAGCACGCACGGTCGATGGTGAACCGATGATTGTCAAAATCACCACCATTCCCAAGGGCACACGTAGTCAAACGTGGATGGGGATTACCGATCCTCACGATTACACGATCACCGCGGACGTCAAAGCCGCAGGCGGGAACGTTAAATTGCCCGACATCGGCTTGATCGCCCAGCGGTACACGATGGACATGATGGGTGAGTCCCAGCAGTTGCAAATCCGCACTTGGACCGCGCAATTGCGAATGGCTCGGAGCGTACCGTTTACATGGAAGGCGAATACTTGGTACACGTTGAAGTTCAAAGCGGCCGTCGAAGACGGCGTCGCGGTGCTGCGCGCCAAAGCCTGGCCACGGGGCGAGACCGAACCCAGCGAGTGGACGCTTGAAGCGAAGGACGAAGCCGCCAACACCCACGGTAGCCCCGGGTTGTTCGGCAACGCCACCAACGCCGAAATCTTCTACGACAACATTGCCGTCACCCCCAATTAGTCGAAGGTCATTGTGTTCGTTCCAAAAGGTGACCAGGAACGCACTCAATCGTGAATGGAAGGTTTGATTCGTGAAAGTTGGCAGTGGCGGCGGTTTCCGAGCGATCTATTACACCTGGAAAAAGGGGCGTGAAGCAGGCGGTATTTGGAAACTCTACAAAGCGATGCGGAGTCGCAATTCTTGCAAGACTTGTGCGGTCGGCATGGGCGGCCAGAAAGGCGGCATGGTCAATGAGACGGGCAGCTTCCCGGAGGTTTGCAAGAAAAGCTTGCAGGCGATGGTGGCTGACATGCAGCCCGGCATCCAGCCGACGTTCTGGCCCAAGACCTCGGTCGCCCAACTGCAACGAATGACGCCGCGAGAACTCGAGCACCTCGGCCGCTTGATCCATCCGGTCCGCTATCGCCAGGGCCAAACGCATTACGAAGTGATCACTTGGCAAGACGCGTTCGATTCGATCGCGGCCAAATTGCGAGCGATTTCCCCCGACGAAACGTTTTGGTACTTCAGCGGTCGTAGTAGCAACGAAGCGGGCTTCTTGATGCAGTTGCTCGCGCGGGTCTACGGTACGAACAACGTCAACAATTGCAGTTTCTACTGTCACCAGGCCAGCGGCGTGGGGCTGCAATCAAGTGTCGGCACGGGAACGGCGACGATCGAGCTCGAGGACCTTGAGAAATCAGATTGCGTCTTTTTGATCGGCGGCAATCCGGCGAGCAATCACCCGCGACTGATGACCAGCTTGATGCATGTGCGGCGACGCGGCGGCAGCGTGATTGTGATCAACCCGATCAAGGAGACGGGTTTGATCAACTTTCGCGTCCCGAGCGATATGATCTCGTTGTTCAAAGGCACCAAGATCGCATCACACTACATCCAACCGCACATCGGCGGCGACCTGGCGCTGCTATGGGGTATCGCCAAGGCGGTAAAAAAAATCGGCAAGCTCGATGAATCGTTCTTGTCCGAGCATTGTCGTAATGGCGAATCATGGCTCCGCCGCGTCGATGCATTGACATGGTCCGAGATCGAAACCAAGTCGGGGGTATCACGCGGTGACATTGAGTCGATTGCGGAAGCATATGGCAAAGCGAAGAACGCCGTGTTCTCTTGGACGATGGGCATCACTCACCATGCTCACGGCGTGCTCAATGTGCAAGCCATCGCGAACTTGGCGATGTGCCGCGGCATGCTCGGCCGAGCGGGTGCCGGATTGATGCCGATTCGAGGTCACTCGAATGTTCAAGGCATCGGAAGTGTCGGTGTCACACCCAAACTCAAGGACGAGATTTTCACCGCGCTTCGTGATCAGTTCGGCGTGGTGCTACCCACGACACCGGGCAAGGATACGCTCGCGTGCATCGAAGCCGCGGATCGAGGCGAGATCAAGGCGGGGATTTGCTTGGGCGGTAACCTATACGGTTCGAATCCGGATTCGACGTTTGCGGATGCGGCGATGTCGAAGCTCGAATTGAATGTGATGATGAACACGACGATGAACACCGGCCACGCTCACGGTCTCGCCCAAGAGACGATCATCTTGCCGGTGCTCGCGCGCGACGAAGAGCCAGAACCGACCACCCAGGAATCGATGTTCAACTACATTCGGCTCAGTGACGGTGGTCCCCGGCGGTTGCCGGGACCGCGCAGCGAAGTCGAGGTGATTGCGCAGATTGGTTCGCGAATTGCCGCCGATGCACCGGGTTTGAATTGGGAATCGATGAAGCGAACGGCGACCATCCGTGATTGGATCGGAGCCGTGGTGCCGGGCTATGAGAAGATCGCCACGATCGATGAAACGAAGCAAGAGTTTCAAATCGCTGGACGGACGTTTCACTCACCCCAGTTCCCGACCGAGGACGGACGCGCGATTCTTCATTGCCACGAATTACCACCGCTCAGTGGTACCGATAACGATCAGTTGCGAATGATGACGGTGCGGAGCGAAGGTCAATTCAACACGGTGGTGTATGAAGAAGAGGATCTTTATCGCAATCAAGAACGTCGCGATTTGATCTTGATGCACCCCGATGACCTGAAACGACTCGGGCTGAAGAATGACGAACGCGTCACGGTGCGCAGTGATACCGGATCGATGCCCGGCATTCTCGCTCGCGGCTACGATGCGATCCGCCGCGGCAATGCGATGATGTACTATCCCGAGTCGAATGTTTTGGTCAGCCGCCACGCGGATCCGCAGAGCAAGACTCCGGCGTTCAAGTGTGTCATCGTTCGAATCGAACGAGAATCAAAAGGTTGACCCTCGTCGGCGAGCGGCGGGTGTCGCGCCACCCGTTCACGCGGACCGCTCTGCCCAACGAAATGTTGAGAAAGGGGCTGCACCTGCAGCTGTCGCTCGGCTGATTACAGCGTCAACAGGTTGCGATACATATTGATCGCTGCGGGACCGACGAGGACGACGAAGATGCCGGGAAAAATGAACAACACGAGCGGGAAAATCATTTTCACCGCCGTCTTGGCTGCTTTTTCTTCGGCCATTTGACGTCGCTTCGTTCGCATCGAATCGCTTTGCACGCGAAGTGCCGTGGCGATACTCGAACCGAATTTATCGGCTTGGATCAAGATCGAGGCGAGTTGTTTGAGGTCATCCACCCCACTGCGGAAACCCAGTGCCTGCAGCACCTCGCTCCGTGCGCGGCCGAGTTGCAATTGTTGATTCGCGATACCAAACTCTTCTCCGATCGACGGGTGACTCTTCTTCATTTCATCGGAGACTTTACGGAGCGCTTGGTCCATTCCGAGACCGGCCTCAACGCAGACCACCATCAAGTCGAGTGCATCGGGCAGTCCCAAGAAGATTTTCATTTTGCGGGCTTTCGCCAATTGCCCCAGGAGCAATTTAGGAAGCATAAAACCAGCGATGACGCCGATCGCGACCTTCATGATCATCGCCTGGGTCAACCCGTTGGCGATCAAGCCAAAGACGCCACCGAACAGCAGTCCCACGGCGGTGACAATCAACTGCAAACCCTTGAACACGATTGGCGCGTTCTCGCGGCGGAAGCCGGCGTTCATGAGTTGCTCTCGCAACTCGCCCATTTCTTTCTCGGTACCCTTCACGGTCTCCGCGAGTGGGTTGGTGGCCCGTTCGAGCATCGCGGTGATCGCGGCGCTCTTCTTGGCCTGTTTGCTCGTCCCGCCGCCGTTATCATCGACCGGTCCCCGACCCCGAGTTCGGAGCGAGTCCAATCGTGTCTCCGTGCGTGCCTTCTCGTCGCCCGCGACACGGCCGAGCACCAGCCATGTCAACGCTGAAACAGCCAGGAAAATGGCGATGGCGGTTAAGAGAACGGGGCTGGGCATGTCCAGAGCGAATATTAGCGAAGTGGTCATCGAGTCGATCCTGCGAATGAATCAAGGGGGGCGATCCCCTGGGTTGTGCGGTAGGGGGATGGGGCGGCGCGACTAAACTTTGATCGTGATGATTTTCTTGATCACGAGTGCTCCGAGCACCTGACTCACGAGAGCGGCACAGAGCAGATAGCGTCCAATTTCGTCGGTGAACAGCATCATCACGTATTCGTAGTTCATCTTGAGCATGACGACGAACAACACCGGTGGCAGTGCCAGCAGCACCGCGCCACTCATCCGGCCTTCGCCCGTGAGGGCTTGGATTTGGCCAAGGATCTGCAGTCGTTCGCGAACGATGTAACTGATCTTGTCAAGGATTTCCGCCAAGTCACCACCGGTCTGGCGCTGCAAGATCACCGCAGTTGCGAAGAAGCGAAGGTCCATGTTCGGTACCCGTTTGGCCATCCCTTCGATCGCTTCGTCGAGCGGAATCCCAAAGTTCTGTTCCTCAAACGCTCGTTGAAATTCGGGCGCGAGCGGTTCGGCCATTTCACTGCCGACGAGTCCGAATCCGGCGGCGAGCGAGTGACCGGCGCGAAGTGAGCGTGCGAGCAACTCGAGCGCTTCAGGCATTTGGCGACCGAACTTTGCGAGCCGGCGACCGCGCGTGAACATCAACCAAGCGATGGGGATGCCCGCGAGTATGGCACCGAAGATGGGAGCCAAGAGGGTGGGAATCGGCGATACGACACAGGCGACGCAGCCCGCCAAGAAGGCACCCGTACAGATCGCTGCGAATTGGATCGCGGTGATCTTGCTACCCGCTTGCTCGAGGTAATCCTGCAACGCCGGCATGCGATTGATCAGCATCTGCAGCGCGTTGGCCTTGTTGTCAAAGCCGCCGGCCATGAGCAGTGAGGGTTGGTCACTCTTGGCGGCCGCCCCGCCCCGTCGACCTGACGCCATCGCGGCGAGACGATCGTCCATCGCGGACGTCTCTTCACTGGGCATGAACACCGTGACGGCGAAGGCAAGTAGCGACGCGACCGCGATGCCGACAGCGATGATGATAATGAAACCGGACATAGTCAGATCGTCTCAAGGAGTGGGGCATTAGTCAGTCAACGCAGCACACATTCCAAGTGCACCACTTCACCCTCCCTGGGCTTCTCCGAAATCCTCTCGCTCCGAGCGATGAGCGATGTGCCACTAGGCCTGCATCATGATGCGTTCGCGGAAGGCGCTGGCGGGCAATCGCACACCGGCGCACTCGAGTCGTTCCATGAAGCTGGGGCGGACACCGGTGCATTCAAAGTGACCGTGGGCCTTGCCGTCTTCGCCGATGCCTTTTTGGACATAGCGATAAATGTCTTGAAGGATGATCGTGTCCTGTTCCATACCGACAACTTCGGTGATCGCCGTGACCCGGCGAGGTCCACCTTGCAAGCGGTTGGCTTGGATCAGCACGTCGACGGCGCCGGAGATTTGTTGCCGAATCGCCTTCACGGGCAAATCGTAACCCGACATCATGACGAGTGTTTCCAAACGTGCGATCGCGTCACGCGGGGTGTTCGCGTGGACGGTGGTGAGCGAACCGTCGTGGCCCGTATTCATCGCCTGCAACATGTCGAGCGTTTCACCACCTCGGCATTCGCCGATGATGATTCGTTCGGGCCGCATCCGCAGGGCGTTCTTGACGAGGTCCGTGGCCGTGATCGCGCCGTTCCCTTCAATGTTTGCCGGGCGAGTTTCCAACCGCACGATGTGGTCTTGTTGCAATTGCAATTCGGCCGCGTCTTCGATGGTCACAATGCGGTCTTCGTGGCCGATGAACGACGACAACGTGTTGAGCAGCGTGGTTTTACCGGAACCCGTACCGCCGGCGATGATCATGTTCAAGCGGGCTTTGATGCAACCTTCGAGCAACATCACCATTTCCGGTGTGAAGGCACGGTAGTTGAGCAAGTCCTCGAGCTTGAGGGGGTTGCTACCGAAGCGACGAATACTGACCGCGGCGCCGTCGAGTGCGAGGGGCGGGATGATCGCGTTCACTCGCGAACCGTCTTCGAGACGCGCATCGACCATCGGACTGGTTTCGTCAACACGACGACCGACCTTGCTGACGATGCGATCGATGATTTGCATCAGGTGTTTGTTATCACGGAACTCGACGTCCGTTTTCTGCATCCGGCCGCCTTTTTCGACGTAGATGTTCTTCGGCCCGTTGATCAGAATATCACTGACCTTGGGATCCTTCAGAATCAACTCGAGGGGCCCGAGACCGAACGTTTCGTCGAGCACCTCTTCGACGATTTGCTCACGTTCTTGACGGTTGAGCAGCGTTTCTTCGGCGTCACAGAGGTGCTCGACGACCAAGCGGATTTCTCGCTTGAGCGTATCACCCTTGAGTTCACCGACGCGTGACAAGTCGAGTTTGTCGACCAACTTGCCGTGGATGCGACGCTTGATCTCTTCGAATTGTTCTTGGCGGCTAGCTTCGGGACGGGCTGATTGAGTGGCGGTGCGCATGGCGATTGAATTCCTCGTCGCAAGAACGGACTGTTTGCGAACGTTTCTTCGACTGAGGCCGTCAGACGCGATTCCCCCGCGCTGATGGTCTGAACGATTGAAACGGTGTTGAGGATCGCACCGAAAAGTCGACTGGTGCGGGCGGAGCCCTGCGCAAACCAATGACTCTGGAACGACCCACGCAAACATAGACCGCAAAAGCGGACGAGGCGCCGGAAATCAGAATAGTTTCACTGACCCGCAACGTCGGGACTCGAGTTCACCAGGGGCCACGAACGTAGTACGTCCCGAATTGATCGGTGTGGCTAGGCCAAGCCGGTGTGTGATTGAACGATCCCCGCGCCGCCGCACCCGGATAGCTGGCACTGCGCCCGAATTGGTGATGGATCGGATACATCAAGTTTTGACTGACACCCCACGACAGCGTCTGGCGCATGTGTGCCGTCGGTGGCACGACGAGCGCCGTCGGTTGTCCGTAATTCTGGTTGTAGTAATTGCCATGCCAAGGTCGGTTTTGCGAGTAATTGTGTTGCCAAACTTGAGTCACGGCGTAGGGATCCGCCGCTGAAGCGGTTTCACACGCTCCCGCGACGAGGCCGGCGGCGAACAACAGGGCGAAAGCGATGCGACGAATCATGACGGTGGAATCCCTAACGAGGTAAACGAAGCTTGTTCCAATACAGATTACTTGCGGCTTGGCGAACCGGTGGCGCAAAGTAGGTTGCCCGGGTGCGGTTCATCCCACGGCCGTTGTCGTAATAATTGTGAAACTTGTTCTTGTGCCAATACAGCATCTCTTCGGGATAGAAGGGCTGGTAGGTGAAGAACGTGTGCCCGACATTCGGGGGTACCGGGACGGGCGACAGGTACATTTGGGCGTTGGCGCGGTTAGCCATGCCACCCGTGTAGTAGTTGTAGAACAGGTCGGGTTGGCCGTAGCCACGCTCGATGTTTCCCACATCACCGACCCGCGAGCCGCCGCCACCGAGTCCGCTGAGTCGGCTGCGAAGCCCACTACCCCCGGCACCTGAGGTTGCATCACCGGCGCAACCGGCTTCGCCGCACGACATATCGCCGACATAGCTATCCGAATTGACGATGCCGCCACCGGTGCTTTGGCCGCTGTGGACATTCCCCGAGCCTCCGACGACCGAGTCACTGATGACTCGCTCGGGGCCGACGATGTATTCACCGGGGGCCAGGTCTTGGGCCAAGGATCGATTGCCGCCAGCCGCGATAGCTGTCATGGCCGCGAGGAGCGCGAACCCATTCGCTAGATTTTTTTTCATCGTTCGGCTCCTCCATAAGCCGTCGTCGAACGTTCTTTCCAGACGTGAACCGTGCGGACGGCCTGTTGTCAAGCTTCCCGCGTCGTATCGCTTTATTTCGGACGCCGGCAGGGATCGGCGTGACGTTTCGAAGCGGCCTCGCCCAAGTCGCCGCGATCAGCTGTTTCGCTTCGACGCCTCAGATCGCTATAACCCAGCCAAAATGCCCGATCGCTAAACTCGCCCAGCTTTTGTACGGTGAGCCGCCCAGCGATCCGATACTTGCTTTGCAGCCGCTCATCCACACCAAGAAATTGCCAACAACGAGGGATTTGACTCCGTGGCGAAACGTCGAACTCAGTCTTCCGCCGCTGGCGATGATGCGAATGGCACCCCTGGAAAAGGCGGACGCCGTCGCGGTGGTAACCCGCCGCCCGAATCGCTTACCGAACAATTGGAAAACGTCCCGTTGCGGATCGCCGCCCAAGAGCGGTACCTCAATTACTCGCTTTCGGTGATCACCAGCCGGGCGATCCCGGACGTTCGTGATGGGTTGAAACCGGTCCAACGTCGTATTTTGTACACCATGCATCGGCTCGGGCTCGATGCGACCGCCAAGCATCGCAAGTGTGCCTCGGTCGTCGGCGACGTGATGGGTAAGTACCACCCGCACGGTGACAGCTCCATTTACGAAGCGCTGGTGCGGATGGCCCAGTCGTTCGCGCTGCGGATGCCGCTGATCGACGGCAGTGGCAACTTCGGCAGCATCGACGGCGACAACGCGGCGGCGTTCCGGTACACCGAATGCCGCATGACGCCGATCGCCGCGGAGTTACTCGCGGACCTGGCCACGCGCACCGTCGCCTTCAAACCGAGCTATGACGGTACGAGGGAAGAGCCCGTTGTCTTGCCCAGTCGCGTCCCGAATTTGCTCGTCAACGGTGCCACCGGGATCGCCGTCGGGATGGCCACCAACATTCCGCCGCACAACCTCCGCGAGGTCTGCAATGCGCTACTCAAACTGCTCAAAGATCCTGAGATCAAGGAGTACCAACTCGTCGCCGCCGACGCGGTTCAAGGCCCCGACTTTCCGACCGGTGGCCAGATCATCAACACCAAGGACGAACTCCGCGAGATCTACGCGACCGGCCAAGGAACGATCCGATTGCGCGGCACCGCCACGCTCGAGGAGAACGCCCCAGAAGGTCGGCTGTTGCAAATCAACTCGATCCCGTTCGGTGTCAACAAGTCCGCGCTCGTCGAACGCATCGGCGAGATCGTCTTCAGCGGCAAGCTACCCCTCGTGCTCGAAGTTCGCGACGTATCGACCGACGAGATTCGCATCGACTTACTGCTCAAGAAAGATGCCGATGAAAACAAAGTGCTCGCGTACCTCTACAAAAACACTCCGTTGCAAACCAACTTTAGCGTCAATTTGACGTGTTTGGTGCCGACCGAGAAGCCCGAGGTCGGGGCCCCCGCGCGGCTCGGACTCAAGGAGATTCTTTGGTACTTCCTGCGGTTCCGCTTGGAAGTCGTCACGAAACGATTGGCCAACGAACTCGAAGCGCTCCTTCGCCGCATTCATATCCTCGAAGGCTTCGCGATCGTCTTCGACGCACTCGACGAGATCATCAAGATCATCCGCGCGTCCGACGGTAAAGCGGACGCTGCGGCGCGAATCATGAAACGATTTCCGGCCGAGAAAGGCGGACTCGATGACGAACAAACCGATGCCATTCTCGAATTGAAACTGTATCGACTCGCGCGGCTCGAGATCAACGTGATCCGCGACGAGCTCAAGGAGAAACGCAAGCGAGCGGATGAGATCAAACGCTTACTCGCCGAAGACACCGTGGACACCAACGCGTCGGGACGGTGGAAGATCGTTCGCGAGGAAATCGAAACATTAATCACGGACTTCGGCAAATCCGAAGCCGGTAAACGTCGCTCCGCAATCACCACGGTGGAGGAGGAAGTCGAATTCTCGGAAGAAGATTTCATCGTCGCCGAGGACTGTTTCATCCTGGTCACAACCGATGGCTGGGTGAAGCGTCAAAAGTTGATTGTTGACCCGGCTAAGAGTCGCTTGCGTCAGGGCGACTCGGTGCTCACGTGTTTGACCGGCAGCACGCGCAGCACGATGGGATTCTTTTCATCGCTTGGCGTCTGCTACACATCGCGGATGATCGACATCCCCGCGTCGACGGGTTTCGGCGAACCGATCCAGAAGCTGTTCAAACTCAAGGACGGCGAGAAGATCGTTTCCGCGATCTCGTTCGATCCGCGATCGGTGGGCAAGATCGCGGAAGATTCCAAGAAACCGGACTTGTGTCCCGAAACGCATGCGCTCGCGTGCACCTCGGATGGATTTTCGCTTCGCTTCGGCCTCGAAGGCTTCGCCGAACCGTCGACGCGCTCCGGCCGTCGCTACGCCCGCGTTGCCGCAACCGCCGCGGTCGTCGGAGTGCAAACGCTTCACGGTAGCGAGACGATTCTCGCAGTCTCCGAAGCGTGTCGCGCGATGATCTGTGCCGCTGAGGAAATCAATTACTTATCGGGACCGGGCAAGGGCGTGACGTTGATTCGACTCGGCAAGGACGATCGCTTGCTCGGATTCAAGGCCTCCACGGGCGATCGCGATCTGCTCGTCGTGCTCACCAACCGTGGCGCCAAAAAGACAATCTCGACCGCCAAGTACAAGGTCACCGGTCGCGGCGGTCGCGGCACCGAAATCCAGAAGAACGGCCGCATTGCCGAGATCGTCTCGCCGCCACCAGGCGCACCCGAAATTACCGAGCCGATTGAAGAAGATTGATCGCTAAACGTTGCTGTCAAGGCTTTCGCCACTTCCTCGTCCTCGCGTCCACTTCACCCATCGCTTTGCAGTCAAAACCATGAGCACCGCAACGAATTCTTACAGCGCCAAAGACATCGTCGCCCTCGAAGGCCTCGAACCGGTCCGCAAGCGCCCGGGGATGTACATCGGCGGCGTCGGCTCGGCGGGGCTGCACCACTTGATTTGGGAGATCGTCGACAACAGCGTCGATGAAGCCATGAACGGGCACGCGACTGAGATCACGGTCACGTTGCACAAGGACAATTCGACGGTCACGGTCTCGGACAATGGTCGCGGCATCCCCGTCGACAAACACCCCAAGACCAAGAAGCCGGCGCTCGAAATGGTGCTCACGGTGCTGCACGCGGGCGGCAAGTTCGATGGCAACAATTACAAGACCGCAGGCGGATTGCACGGCGTCGGTGCGTCCGTCGTCAACGCCCTGTCGAAAGAACTCATCGCGATCGTCCGCCGTGACGGTGCCCAGTACCGGATGGCGTTCTCCAAAGGCCAACCGACCACCCCGCTGCAAAAACTCAAGGGCGCGATCCGCGGTACGGGCACGACGATCACGTTCACCCCCGATCCGACCATCTTTCCCAAGATCGAATTCGATACCGCGACAATCCGCTTGCGATTGGAAACGGCCAGTTTCTTGCATCGCGGTTTGAAGGTCTCCTACGTCGACGAAGCCGCGGGCACGAAGGAATCGTTCGTCCATGAACAGGGCATCGTCGACTACCTCAGCAAGGTGCTCAAAGAACGCAACGCTCGCCCGATTCACGAGCTCGTATTCGCGCTTCGCAAGGACGACACCGATCGGATCGAAGTCGCCTTGCAGTGGACGGAATCGACCGACGAGCATGTCCGCAGTTACGTCAACGGCATTCCCACGGGCAGTGGCGGAACGCACGAGAATGGTTTCCGCAGCGGACTCAACAAGGCCGTTCGCAACTACATCGACACGCACAATTTGACGCCGCGGGGGATCAAGATCACGCACGAGGACATCCGCGAAGGCATGGTCGCGATTCTATCGATCTTCATTGCCGAGCCCCAGTTCCAAGGCCAGACCAAAGATCGCCTCAACAATCCTGAATGCCAAGCCACCGTCGAAGCCGTCGTGCGTCCGGCGATGGAACAATGGATGAACAATAACCGCAGCGTCGCGGATCAAATCATCGCCCGCATCATCGCCGCCTCCCGCGCCCGCGCCGCCTCGCGCGCGGCATCCGAGGCGGTGTCGCGCAAGGGTGCCGGCAAACGCACGATGCTGCCTGGAAAACTCAGCGATTGCCTCGCCGGCGGTCGCGCCAAAAGTGAACTGTTTATCGTCGAAGGTGACTCGGCCGGTGGCAGTGCCAAGCAGGGCCGAGACCGGAATTATCAAGCGATTCTGCCGCTGCGTGGTAAGGTGCTCAATACCGAAAGCGCGACGCTGAAGAAGATGATCGAGAACAAGGAAATTCAAGATCTGCTGGCGGCGCTCGGGTGCGGCATCGGCAATAGCTTCAGCATCGCGGACTTGCGTTACGATCGCGTCATCCTGCTCGCCGATGCCGACTCGGACGGTCATCACATCACGACGCTGCTGCTCACGTTCTTCTATCGCCACCTGCCAGCACTCATCGCCGAGGGCAAACTTTACATCGCCCTGCCGCCGCTGTTTCGTATCGACATCGGTAAAGAAACACTCTGGGCAGCCGACGAGGCGGCACGCGTCAGGATCCTTGCGGAGCACTCCGGTCGTGCGAAGCCTGAGATCACGCGGTTCAAGGGTCTCGGTGAAATGATGCCCAAAGTGCTCTGGGAAACCACACTCAATCCGCGCACTCGGCGAATGTTGAAAGTCGAAATCGATGACCACTTGGAAACCGATCGCGTCATCAGCGATCTGATGGGCCGCGACGCGTCCGCCCGCTTTCGCTTCATCATGGAACGCGCCGAAGACGCCGAAGAAATCGACGTCTGAGGGCATCCGCTAATCGACCGCGTCCCAAGATTGGCTAGTTCGGCTAAGATCAAACCATCTTGCCGAGCTGGTCAATCTCTTCGGATGTGAATCGATTTTGCAATCGCCCACCGAGTTGAGCGACCACGCGCGCCGCGGCGTGCGAAGCCAGGTGACCGGATTGACGCCACGACATGCCATGCGTGTTGCCGTACATCA
>JBBSJZ010000073.1:0-16118 GCA_038256795.1 Pirellulales bacterium
ACACGAGCACGAGTGGGATCACCGTCGCCAGCATGGAGGACGTCTTCACTTCACCGATGCTCGCCACTTCGATCTTCACACGGGGCGAGTAATCCGACGTGCTCGCCGCAAAAGCTTCCGCATCGCGCAGCCGCAACCACTCCAACCGTTCGATGAGAATTCGCCGCGCCGCTTCACTGGTCGCGTCGCCCTCGTAAGCCGTCAACACAAAACGTTGCCGGGGATCCGCATCCCCTTCCGCGGGCAACATGATCTCGACGGCGAGATCGATGCGATTGTCTTCGAGTGCCTCGCGCGGTGTGAGTTCGCCCGTGCCGATGACACGAAACTCGGCCACCACCCCGCCGCTGGCGGCAACCATTTCTTCCGGCGGTTGGCTGCGCGGATCCTTGAGCAAACCGGCCAAGTAGTTCGCTTCACCTTCGCTGATCACACCGATCGAATAGCCTCGATCCGCCGGTGTGCCCGAAGATAGCAGGAAACGATTGAGCGCCATGCTGAGCAACGGATACACGAGCAGCGGCATCATCACGAGCGTGATGATCGTCCGCCGGTCCCGGAGCGTTTCCTTCAATTCTTTCTGACATAGCCGCAACACACGACCGCGAAATTTAGTGGTTGGCACGTCCGTCAGCTCCGCATCAAGTCAACGAACATATCGACCAAGTGTTCACGTCCGGTGGAGGCTCGCAGGTCCGCGAGCGTCCCTTGGTGCTTGAGTTCACCACGATGCAGCAATCCGAATCGATCGCACAATCGCTCGGCTTCATCGAGTCGGTGGGTGCAAACGACGACCGCTTTCCCGACGCTTCGCAAGTGTTCGATGTAATGAAAAATGGTTTGCACCCCGACGACATCGAGCCCCCGCGTCGGCTCATCGAGCAACATCACCGGCGGGTCATGGATCAAGCCGCGGACGAGCGTGACGCGTTGGCGTTGGCCGGTGCTGAGCGATCCCGCTCGGCGGTCCAAGAGCGGTTGAATTTGCAGCAATTCCGACAACGACTCCGTCCGCTCACGGGCGAGCTTTGGCGGGACACCGTACAAGTCGGCAAAGTACAGGAGCATCTCGCGGACGCTCAACCAAGGATAAACGCCATCGCTCGCGGACACGAATCCGAGTCGCGACTTGACTTCGATCGGGTCGTCCGCCGTCCGCACGCCGTCGACTTCCGCGTAACCCGAATCGGGTTCGAGCAATCCCAAGATCATCCGCAGCGTGGTGGTCTTGCCGGCCCCGTTGGGCCCGAGCAATCCGTAGACTTCACCGCCCGCGATACTGAACGACAGATCGTTGACCGCGCAGACTTCACCGCGGTCCAGGGGAAATAGTTTTGTCAGCGAGTGAGCGATGAGCATGAAGTGAATTCAAGGTGTCTAAATCGAGATCACGATGTCTTAGCGAGGTGCTGCCTTAGCGAGTCGTTCGAGTGGAACATAGTAGCGCTGGTAGCAAACACCATCGCTGAATTTTTCGCCCCGTGGGTCCGCGACCAACACGGTCGCGCGGCGGGTGATGCGGTTCACGCGACCGATGAGGGTACCGCATTCGGAGGCGAAGCGAACGGTATCGCCGACACGGATATCGAAACGCCGCGCCGCCCGCTCACGCTGGGTGATCAAGTCATGATGATAGTCCGTGTGTGCAAAGTAACGTCGCGCGATCGATTGGAATCTCGCCTCCGAACAATTGCCCGCGTTCCAAATTAGCATTTCGATCAAGTGCGTGAACTCGTGCTCTGCGATCCGCTGCATCGCTTCGAGCCGATCACGGCAATGCCGACCGGTCACCCACACGGGCCGAGCGGCATCCTCGAAGGTTTGAAACAGTAGTGTCGAGGATAGCACCAATTCAAATTTGCGGGGGCCGTTACGATTGCCGCGGTGGTAATGCGTGACCAACTTGCCAGCCACTCGGGTCATGCGTGAGGACAACCCGAACGCGAGCCCCTCGGCTTCTGCGGCGAGTAGAATTCGCCCCGCGAAGAAAGATTCGTCGTAGAGCCGGATCATCCGCGCCACGTCCTCGGTCTCGACACGCTCAAAATTAGGGCGATCGATCGTGCGGCTGAGTAGCAACGTTTGCCGGTGAATCGCGGCTTGGCGGGCGAGAATCTCGCTCTCGGGCATGGCGTGGTTTTGAATTGCCAAGGCAAGCCCCTGCAAGACTTGGGGGTCCCGCGGTCGCACGATTCGCCTCGCCGAGGATGATTTCGATTCCAATCGTTGAGCCCCCATCCAGTCCGTTCAAAAATGATGATTGCGAGCATTCCGATGACCCACACGCGACACCCGCCGATGGCCTCAATCAGAACGTCCCAAGCGTCGACAATCCAGTCCCACCCGTCGGGCAAATCCGCGGCCGGGCTGGCGTGACACGCGGGGCGGCGCTGGGGTGAGTGCCGTCGCGGCGTGAGCATGAACATTTCTTCAGGCCGATTTTGCCTCACAATTGTTGTCTTTTCAGCCGAGTCGACTGATGAAACTGGCGATTTTATTTGACGCGGGGACCCACTTGCTGAGATAATGCTTCGTCACGTGGGTGCACCTGGGAAGACGACGGCGGCTTGGACTTCCCGACATTGAGCGATTCATGGAATCGGATCGACACACATCGTGGCTGCTTTTCTCATTTACAATCGCCGCTCAACTTCACCGCTCAAAAGCCGATCGCACATGAACGAACAAACCCCTCCCTTGCCTCGATCTGTCGCGACTACCGCTGCGGCTGAGCCGGCAAGATCGCGCCGCGTGCTGCTGGTTGGCTGGTTCTTGTTCATGGTGCTTTGCGTGGCCGCCCTGCTCGCCTCGAAAGCGTCGGCCCAGGCGGCTGGCGGGAAACCGGCCGCTGCTAAAGCACCCGCCGCTGCCGCTGCGAAACCTGGTGCTGCGAAAGTGGGGGCCATCAAGCCCAAGCCTGCCCCCGCACGCCCCAAGGCGGTTGCCCCGGCAAACAAGAATTATGACACGATCGAACTCAAGGAATCCTTGGACGAGCCCAATATGGTTCGGCGGATGCAAAGTGCCGCGAAACGTCTCGTGACCGAACGCGACATCGCACAATTCCCCGACCTCGCCTATGCCAAGGGGTACATTAACACCTACGTACCGGCCAAGATCACCCAGCCCGATGCGACCGACCAGATTTCATCGCTGGTGAGCGAATTGCTACAGTCTTGCCAGCGGGCACAAACGAGCGGCACGCCGGGAGCCGCAGAATACTTGAGGGGTTTGTATTTCGGCATGAAGAAAGTTGCCGAGGGCAACTATCCTCCGGCCGCTCGCATCAACGCGACGTTGGCGATTGGCAGCCTCGACAGCAGGGCCGCGTCAGGCGATTCACCGCCCATCCCGCTCGTCCAAAGCTACCCGATCCTTTGGGGTTTGTACCAAAACACGAACAATCCCGAAGGTGTTCGGGCCGCGGCACTGCAAGGATTGCGGCGGCAAGTCATCTACGGTTTTCCTCAATTGACGGAAAGTAAAAACGCATCATCAGCCCCGCTCGTTGCGGAGATGAAAAAACTTCTCGACGAACCTTCGCCGGATGGTCGTTCGCCCAAGGCGCACGCGTTCCTGCAGCGGTACGCGGTCGACATCCTTGAGATGCTTGCCCCCGAAAACGACCCGGCGCTCGCCAAGACACTCGTTTCGTTGAGCACGTCGCCGGACCAGCCCGAATTGATCGCGCTTTACTCCGCGTCGAAACTCGGTGCGATGAAGACATTGAAGGGCCAAGTGGATGAGCCAAGCGTCGTGCTTCAAAGCTGGTCGCGCCGCGCGTTGAACGCTTATCAAGGCGAATTGGCTCGTCTGAATGGACTCGAGCGCAAGGCACCGGTTTCTGACCAGCCGCCCGATCCTGATGCCCAAATTGTGAAAAAGGCCAAGCCTGCAGCCCGCGGTGGTGCGGGCGGAATGGGCGGCAATTACGAGGACGAAATGGGTCGCGGCATGGATAGCTACGAAGATCAAATGGGCCCCGGCATGGATTCCTACAGTATGGATGACATGGGCGGAATGGGAATGGGAATGGGCTACGGCGGCATGGGCATGACGGTGGAAGCCAATCCACAACCTGCGGAAGTCACCATCTCACGTCGAAAACTCAACTCGTCAGTCGAACAACTGCAGCGCGGTGTCACCGGATCTGGAACGGTCGGCCAGCCCAAGGAGGCTGCGGGGCTGCTGACGGCTGCAGCCAATGAAGCCAGCAAGGATGAGATCATCGATTGGATTGATACGATCGCAGCCGTGGTCACGGCGACCAACGATCCGTCACTCGATACCCGCGTCAAATATGTCAAGGGTCTGGAAGAACAGATTGTGATTCTCAAAGCACTCGCGGGAGTCGTCGATGAGAACGGTGACATCGACGCGCCGGATGCGACCATGCCGATGATGCCCATGTTCCCCGGCATGACCGCGGAACCCGCCGCTGCTGAACCACTGCCAGCCACAGCCCCAGACCCAGCCGCAGCGCTGAACTAAGGCGAGAGGATGGTTGCTTTTCGGGTCACCAGCAGATAGCATTCGCCCTGTTGCTTGAAGGACGCCTTCGTCCCACTATGGTTCGGTTACTTTCCTCCCGTGAGTCGGCAAAGATGAAAAACGTATTGTTGGTGTTGGTGTTCGCTGGTTTGTTTTCTTTCTCGCTCACCGGCTGTGGAAGCAGCGAGCCGACTGTGATAGCACCGGTTGCTGGCAATGAAGGCGGAGTTCCGGCAGACGCTCAAAAAGAATACGAAGCTCAAATGCAATCCGGTGGATCGTCGCGGGCGACTGCACCGAAGTAGGGCCGCAAGTATCGATCGTCGAAATGGCCGCATATGACTTGATCGAACTGTCGCAACGCATCAACCCGAAGCAAGAACGAGGTCGTGACCTTTTTTTTGCTTCGGGTTTTTCCTGATCGAGTCAATGGATGTTCAACCTCACTCGTGCTGGCTTTCGCGGATATGGGTTTCAATCATTTCGCGGCGCCGCTGTTGTTCTTGATCATGATGATCGGCTGTGGACCCGCCGCGAAGCATCCTGACGCGACTCGACCGCGAGACCGATCGAAAGACGCGGCCGTCGTCACCGACCAATCGGGCCGCGATGAGTTACCACGCGATAAATCTTTAAGCGACGAATCGTTACTCGATCGTGCGGATCGGTTGACGGAGTCCGGCGACTCGGTTGAGGCCATCACGATCCTACGCGAGTTGCTCATCGCCGATCCGCATGACGCTCTCGTGTTGTTTCGTTTAGCCAATCTCAGCGCCGAACAAGGCTCACTCGCTGACGCGATTGAAATGCTTGAAGCGATACCCGAGGATCATCCCGAAGCTGGATTAGCGGCGTTGGGCCAGACCGCCGATTGGTGTTTCCAACTCGAACGTTACGATGATGCTGAGCGGAAGTACGTGCGGTTACTCGAGCGGGCCCCCGACGCGGCATTGGCACATCGACAATTGGCCTACTTGCTCAATCGTCAGGGACGTCGGCATGAAGCCGCCGTGCACGTCCGCGTCTTGTGTGAGTTGGGTGACGTTCGCCAAGACGAATTGCAGTCGCTCATCGTCTTGAGCGATGCGATGTACGACGATCCCGATTCAGCAAACGACGAACTCACGAATCCTTATTGGCCGATCGGAGCGTCAGGCATCGCCCGCCGATTATTCAACGAGCAGCGTTATGACGAAGTCGTGCGATTGCTTGAACCGGAGGTGAAGGAACGCGGCGCCCGCCCGGCGATCGTTGCCTTGTATGGACGTGCGGCCATCGAAGCCCAAGATGAAGCGACGTTCGCTCGGTGGATGTCGCTCGATCACCGCGAGACACGAGCGATGGCGGAGTACTGGGCCGCATACGGCACCTACTTGCTCGCGGAATGCCGGTTTGACGAGGCCGCTCGGGCCTTGGGTGAAGCGATCGACCGAGACGCGACCGATTTGATTTCAATCGGCCGATTGCGGCAGGCGCTCCTGGCCCTCGCGGAAACGGAGTTGGCGGACCGATGGCAAACTCGATGGCGCCAGATCCGCGAGGTATTGCGAATCAACAATCGACTTTCGGCAACCGCAGCGATCGATCCCCAGCGAGTCGCCGACATCGCCGCGCGACTCGATGCACTGGGTTATCGATTGCAAGCGGTGCTCTGGAAATCGATCGAGGCGGCAACGCGGGGAACGCCCACGGGTGCCTCGCAAATGCTGCAAACCCAGCACCAACAACTTGTCGATTCCGAACAATCGTTTCCGAGCGGCGCCGAGCGATTGTGCGGTATGGATCTTCGGCGATATCCGCTGCCGCAAGACGCGAGCGAAGGCACTGCGTTTCGCGGCTCATCCCTTCGGGCAACGGATATCTCCCTCGCCAAAGTGAATGCTCATTTCGTTGACATCGCGGCAAGGATGGGGTTCGAGCATTCATTTTCCGTCGCGCGCGAGCCACAAACTTCGGGCTTCACGATCTTCCAATTTTTTGGCGGCGCCGTCGCGGTACTGGATTTCGACTTGGACGGGTTTCCCGATCTGTATTGCGGCCAAGGTGCGGCGGACGCGCCATCGTTCGAGAGCGAGCGATCCAATCAACTCTATCGCAACACCGGAGCGGCGATGGTTGACGTCACACAGTCGTCAGCGGCGATTGAGAACCGTTACAGCACCGGACTCACGGCCGGCGATTGGAACCAAGATGGCTTTGCGGACATTGTCGTTTGCAATCTTGGTGGTGATGCCTTGTTCCTCAATCAGGGCGATGGAACGTTTCGCGCGGAGCCCTTGATTGCCAGCGGCTCCCGCACGCGAGTGCCGAGTTCAGTGGCGCTCGCTGACGTTACCGGCGATGGATTGCCGGACATCTTTCAACTGGCGTATGTCGACGACCCAGACTTTACGCGTCGACCCGAGCGGAATGCATCCGGTCAAGTCATCTCGTCACTGTTGCCGGCCGAATTTGCACCCGGCGCGGATCGATTGCTTGCCAGCGATGGTCGCGGTGGTCATCGCCCCGTCGCTTGGGATCCTGGTGGTGCCAATGCGTCGACCAGCCTCGGTGTGGTGATCGCGGATTTCAATGGCGAGCCGGGTAACGAAATCTTTATCGGCAACGACATTCGCCCCAATCAGTTCTGGACACGTGATCCCGTTTCAGGGAGCTGGGTCGAAGTCGCGCTGCCACTCGGATGCGCGTACGGGTACACCGGCGGAGCAACGGCATCGATGGGCATCGCGGCGGGCGATTTTGACAATACGGGCACTTTGGATTTGCACATCACGAACTACCAAGACGACGCGGCGAGTCTATTTCTCGCGGCGGGCGGCGTGTTTCGTGACCGTAACGTCCAATTCAATTTGAGCAGCGACAGTCGAGCGGTCCTCGGCTTTGGGACCCAGTCGATCGACTTTGACAACGATGGACGACTCGACATCGTTGTCACCAATGGGCACGTCGAGGACGAGGCCGGAAGTGATGCGGAATTCCGTCAACCGCCTCAATTATTTCGCAACATGGAGGGCCGCTTTGAGCTCGCCGATGTCACGGATGAATCGGGGTACTGGTCACGTCGCCATCTCGGCCGGGCACTGGCGCGGCTCGACTTCAATCGCGACGGCAGGATGGACATTGCCGTCACGCATTTGGAAGCACCGTCCGCATTGCTGCTCAATCAAACCGAAACCGATCACGGCTGGTTGCAACTGCAACTCGTGGGGACGCGGTCCGAGCGAGATGCGATCGGCGCAAGCGTAACCGTGACCACAGGCGAACGAACGACATCCCACTGGGTGATGGCTGGTGACGGCTACATGTGTCGCAACGAAGCGGTGCTGGCGATTGGGCTCGGCGAATTCGATCACATTGATGAAATCGCGATCCGGTGGCCCAGCGGCGAGCGGCAAACGATCCGTGATGTGCGCGCGAATCGGCGGTTGATGATTCTTGAAAATGAATCCGAGCCCACGGAACTTCCCATCGCGATGGACTGAGTCAGGGCCGGAACCGGGTCATCTCCATCGCTTCAGGTTCACCCTGGACGATGAGGTACACGGCGCCAGCCTGGCAGGATCCGAATCGTTCGCTGGACCCATCTTGCCACGTCACTCGGACATTCGTGACCCTCTCCGCGTTCCCGAGACCCGCGTGCAGCAGCCGTTCGTTGCTGCAAAAGTAGCCGCTGCCGGCAAGTGACCAGAGGGTTTGCGGTTCTCCGTCGACTTCAAACTGGACCACCGCACCGACGCCATCGCGGCTGCAGCGAGTTCCGACGAGCTGAAATGCGATGGCGTTGTCGGACGAAACGGTTTCATTGACGAGTAATCCCAAGCTTTCGTCCGCGTGGGTGATCACCACATCCGTTCGGCCGTCTCGGTTCACATCCGCGACCATCAAGGCGCGGCCGACGTGCGCGGATGCGAAGTAGTCGTCCCAGGCGTCATCATCGATTAACACGAATTTCGACTCGGGACCACGGCGGAAAAGTTGCAGGGGTTGCTCGTAGGGTGGAGCCTCTGGGTCGGCAAAGTCGCCGATGTGCCCGTTCGTAACAATGATCTCATCGAGACCATCATTGTCCAAATCGATGGCCTGGGTTCCAAAACCGACCATCATCAGCGTCGGCTCGACGAGACCGAGCTTGCTGGTTTGGTCAGCCCACATGCCGGGCGAGATTTGCTCGTAGTAGACGTTGTACTCGCGAGCGAACCCGGTGACGTAGAAGTCGAGGTCACCATCGCGGTCAAAGTCACGCGCCGCGATTCCCATGGATGCTTGCGGTTGCGAATGAGCGTCGACTGCGACACCACGGGCGAGGGCATTGTCGGTGAGCCGCCACGCGTCGCCTTCACGCGCCGTGTAAAATGAATTTCGCGACATATCATTGGCGACAAAGATTCCAAAATCTTCTGCACTCAAGCGTCCAGCAACCAGCCCCAAGCCGCGACCCGCAATCGGACCAACGCTTTTCTCGGTAACATCGACCAAGCGACTGTCAGGCGTGGCGACAAAGAACTGGTCGATATCGGCGGGAAACTTGAGCGGATGACAGGGGCCATCGACGCCTTGGTCATTGAGACAAGGTTCGCTCAAGCTGGGGACGAGCTGGCAATAATTCGTCACGACGAGATCCGCGATCGCGTCGTCGTTGATGTCTGCGAATGCCGCAGACGTCGACCAAGCTTCCGGGCGACTCGTCTCGACACGAGCGGTACAGTCGTTGAACGTGCCGTCGCCGTTGTTGCAGTAGAGACGGTTCAAGCCCAGGTTGGCGACGAACACATCGGGGAAACCGTCCTCATTAAAGTCGCCGACGGCAACGCCTTGACCGAATCCCCGATCACCGAGACGTGATGAGGCCGTTACGCGGACAAACGTGTCGCCCAAATTTCGCATCAACTCGTTAGGCATCGAGTCCGTCTTGAGCATCGTTCCGCCAGCGTTGATCACCACCAAATCCACGCCGCCGTCGAGGTCGTAGTCGATCGACCCGACACCGACACCGGTTGATCGAATCAGTGCCGCTAAGCGAGCGTCGGTAGGATTGTTGCCACCACCGACGGAACCCAGCCCCCACGATCCGCTGGCATGCGAGAGCCGCAAGTGTTGATGCGAATCGACTCGCGGGATGAGTGGACGCGTCTCGCGCGCCAGAGACGTCGCCACCACCGATCCCAACTTGGGCAGGGGCAGTCGGGAAAGGTCGATCGCCAAGGCGGGTGTATCGGCCGCGAGCCAAGCCGACTCGCGTCTCAGCTTGGCGGTGATCTCGCGCCGCAGTCCGGCGAGTTCGTCACTGGGGTCTTTCACGAGCGTCGTCGCGATCGCCGACCAAGCTTCGGCTTCCCAAATACGGCCGAGTGCGAACAGCGACTGAGCCACGTCGGTTGCGGCGGATTGGCGATCGCTACCGCGCGCCGTGAAGTCGTTGAAGCGTTCACGGAGAGTTAACAATTGACTGGAGTGTGCCATGATCGCATCGCGAGTCGACTTGTCGACATCACCGAGTTGCTGCAGACTTTGACGCAATCGCTCCCATGCCACGAGGTCGTTCGGATCCCGTCGGGTTGCCTCCCAATAGGCACGTGCGGCCTCAGCATCAGCGGCATCGTGGCTCGCGATGTCACCGAGTGTTCTCCAGTAGTCAGCGAAGTCACGTGTGCCCGGACCTACGTCATTGATCCAGTCTTGCAACTCCGCCCAACGAGAATCCGCGGCCAGGGCACGGCCCAACATCGCCTGCGCGGGCTCGAAACCAGGATGATGCTGGAGAATGTCGCCGAGTACACGGGCGGCGGCGCTCGCGTCGCGGCGATAGAGCAACACGAACGCTTCGGCCAAGCGAACTCGGTGGTCATCGGGGTTACGATCGAGCAAGCGAGTCGACGTCGCATCGGACAATCGTCGCGACGAAGTTTCGGTCGTCGTCAGCAACAACGGTAGGTCGAACTGGCGAGCCGCGATCAATGTTTGCAAGTGTCCGCTCGTGAGGTCGGTCCGTTGTATTTCGTTGAGGAATGTCACCAGCATCCGTCGCTGGGCATGATCGCCCGGATTGGCACGTAGCGATGCTTCGAGTAGCTCAATGGCCTCGTAGACTTCACCCACATCGATGAGGGCTTGTACGGCAAACTGGACTCGCGAAGCGGGCTGGTATTGAGCGATCTCGGCCGCCTCGACCAACAAACTCGCGGCCTCTCGTTTGCGATTGGAGAAAGCGGCAACGGTGGCGACACGAGTGACTAAATCCGCATCATCGGGCCGGAGCAACAATGCCTGCTTTGCGAACTCATCCGCACGCGCCCAATCACCGGTCTCGATCGCGGCATCCATCCTTTCGATCGCCGTCGCTTCGATCGCCGTCGGCTGGGCAGCACTGGGAGCAACATCGCTGGAGCCAGATCGGTCGCAACCCGATTGAGAGATCCAAGCCACTAGCAATCCGCCGATGAGCAGAATCCGTACCCAGGCGGGCGATTGGCAACAAATGAACAAATGGGTCAATATTGCCCCCCGAAAGGGCTGGCGTGGGGATTGTATCGACAAAGAAAATCATCGCCGAGATAAAGATTCTCAAAGAACTTCAGCATCGGCTAACATTTATTTTAGTTTGTACCGTAATTAATGGGTTAAGAAACTGTAAATGGCTGGTCGACTACGATACAATTCGACACAAGCAGCGGTTTAGATCCCCACGCTACCCGAAATTTAGGGTACAGATCAGCAACCTCCTTGGAGTTGCTGGCCAAAGTGACTGGGCTTGTGTACGTTTCTTGACGCTGCATCGCGTTTCCTTCTTCTTTCTCCCCGTTTGGAGCGATTACATGATTCGACCGTTGGAAAAGACGCGAGGGTTCACACTTGTTGAACTGCTCGTCGTCATCGCCATCATTGGCGTCCTCGTTGGCCTGCTATTGCCGGCCGTTCAAGCAGCTCGCGAGGCGGCTCGCCGCATGAGTTGCAGTAACAATTTCAAGCAGCTTGGTTTGTCGATCCACAATTACCATGCTGCTTATGACCGAAACCCGACGCACTATGGCGGATCGGGCTTGGGTCAGGGTAAAGGCGGTTGGTGGGAAGGTTCGACCACGACGAACCACGAAGAATTGAGTGCGATCGTCGGTTTGACGCCGTTCTTTGAGCAACAAGCCTTGTGGGAGCAAATCAGTAACGGTGGTCGCGCGATTGTCGGCAACCCGAACGGTCCTGCACCCACGCCATCCGGCATGTGGTCACCGATGGGTCCGAACCCACGTTCGGACCGCGGCGACGGTTCCGATCGATTCATTCCATGGGCGACGGAGATTCCAATGCTTCGTTGCCCGAGTGATCCCGGCAAGGGCGCGCCTGGCCGCGGACGAACGAACTATGCCTTGTGCATCGGTGATACATTCAGCCAAGTTTGGGACCACGGCCCCAAGGAAGCTAACCTGACTCCTCCGCCAGACAGCTGGCGCGGTTCAGTTTTCGCTCAAGCGGATCGCGGCTTCTTCTCGAAGCGTCGCAGCACGAACTTCAGTGAAATCCTCGACGGTTTGTCTAACACCATCGCGATGGCTGAAATCGCCACCGACTTGGGCGATCGCGACAAGCGAACGGCTATTTCGATTCTGAACGGCGGTTGGGTTGTTGAAAATAACCCGTCGACGTGCGTGCGCCAACTCGACCCCGCAGCGCCGCTATTCTGGTGTGACAGCACACCTGGTTGCACCAACCCACCGAACCTCGCCACAGGCACCAATGGTGGCGCGGGTGCTCGCGGTATGAATTGGGCTTGGTCGGGCATGGCTTGCACAGGCGTCAACACCATGCGTCCGCCCAATGCCGAGACCTGCATGAACGGCTGGTACGATGACGTCGGCAGCTTGCCAGCAAGCAGTCGTCACCAAGGAGGAGTTCACATCCTCATGGGTGACGGTGCCGTCAAGTTCGTGACCGACTCGATCGAAGCTGGCAACCAGACTGCCAGAGCGATCAAGCACGACAACCGTCCCGGCAAACCAAGTCCTTACGGATTGTGGGGTGGCCTCGGTAGCCGCGGTGCCAAGGAACAGGTCCAAGGCTTCTAAGCCCATTCGACCTCTCCTTCTGGATCACCAAGTGTCCAAGAAAAAATCGAACCTCGTCCGCAGCCGCGGACGAGGTTTTTTATTGGACACGTCACAGTCTCCTGCGGCGCACTTAGCTCGCCCCGTTTCGAGGAGAGTTGCTGGGGGTGAGGGGCAAACGAGCATTAAAAAATACTCGGAACTCCGGTGTAAGTAGCCATCTTACCCCTCTCCCCGGCGAAGCATCGTGCAGAGGAGCGACTCTGCGGTATTGTCGCCGGTGCCATGGTAGGAAAATCACCTACACGACGGGGGCATCAAGGCCAAAGATTTGGTTGGCCGAGAGTCCAGGCAGCGCAGGGCGTCTGAGGCAGAGCTGAACGGCCCAAGCCGACGGCGCATCCGACCTGCTTCGTCGCGGCAGATCACGCCTGAAGGGGATAGAAACTACCCCCGAAAGGATTTGAACCTCTGTTTCTGGACGGAAAAGTCCAGCGTCCTGAGCCACTAGACGACGGGGGCGGAACGGGAATGACGGCATCCCCTCTCCCGATGATTTCGCCAGGAGAGGGGCCCGATTCATATGCGGAACGTCGGTTTTCAACCTTACCTGGATAGCAAGTCCTAGGCGTTCTCGTTTGCTTTCTTGACGACTTTATCGATCACTCCGTACTCGCGAGCTTCGTCGGCACTCATGAAACGGTCACGGTCGGTATCCTCTTCGATCTTGTCGATCGAGTGACCGGTGTGTTCGATCATGATCTCGTTCATGCGTCGCTTGATGCGCCGCAATTCTTCGACGTGGATCTCCACTTCACGAGCGGTTCCCTGCATGCCGGCCAGGGGTTGGTGGATCATGATGCGGGCGTTGGGCAGTGCGAAACGCTTGCCCTTGGCGCCGGCGGTGAGCAGCACGGCGCCCATGGAAGCGGCCTGGCCGATGCAGTACGTAGCGACGTCACAGGAGACGAATTGCATCGTGTCGTAGATCGCCATGCCCGCGGTGATGCTGCCACCGGGGCTGTTGATGTACATGTGGATGTCCGCCTTGGGATCGTCCGACTGCAAGAACAACATTTGCGCGACGAGTGCGTTGGAGATCTCGTCATTGACTTGGGTACCCAAGAAAATGATGCGGTCTTTGAGCAGCCGACTGTAGATGTCGTAGACGCGTTCTTCTCGACCGCTCTTTTCGACAACGTAGGGGATCATTGGCATGATGGAATCTTCGATAACGTGGTTGCAGTTGTATTGAAATTAAGACTTTTCGGCGTCTTCGTCTTGCCCGTCGCTCGGTGGCTTGACGAGGATATCGTCGACCAAGCCGTACGCCTTGGACTCCTCGGCACCGAGGAAGAAGTCACGATCGGTGTCTTTGGCGATCTTCTCGACAGTTTGGCCGCAATGCTTGCTGATGATTTGATTGAGCACATCGCGGTAGCGAAGCATTTCGGCTGCTTGAATCTCAATGTCGCTGATTTGGCCACCCACACCACCCATCGGTTGGTGCATCATCACGCGGCTGTTCGGCAAGCAGAATCGTTTGCCTTTGGCACCGCCGACGAGCAACACAGCGGCTCCGCTACACGCTTCGCCGACGCAGTAGGTAGCGACGGGGCAGGAAAGCATTTGCATCGTGTCGTAGATTGCCAACGTCGCAGTCACGCTGCCACCCGGCGAATTGATGTAGAAGTGGACATCCTTGCGGCGATTTTCGCTCTGCAAGTACAAGAGCTTCATCACCACATCGTTCGCGTTCGCGTAGTGGATTTCGCCCTGCAGAAAAACGATTCGGTTTTCGAGCAACAGGTCACCGAGCGTCAATTGACGTTGGCGTTGGTAGCTCTGGTAGGAGTGACTATTCGTGATCTCGTGAGAGAGCGGGAAATTCATGCTCAAACTTTCGGACGTGTGCGTGGTCTTGATCGAGCCGTAAGTGTTCGCGATTGACGCGAGCGTGGCAAGCGGGGAGGGGAGGGGGACAGGGTGACAGGGTGACAGGGCCACAGGGTGACAGGGCCACAGGGCGACAGGGCCACAGGGCCACAGGGCCACAGGGCCACAGGGCCACAGGGCCACAGGACGACAGTGAAGCAGGGCCACAGGATCACAGGCATTTCCTGTTCTCGTGTGGCCCTGTGTTTCTGTGGCCCTATTCTCCTGTGGCCCTGTTCTCCTGTGGCCCTGTTCTCCTGTGACCCTGTTCTCCTGTGTTTCTGTGGCCCTGCTCTCCCGCCCCCCTTCGTCTCTCACACCGGCGTTCGTTCGCTGACGTAGACTTTCATCGAGTGACATGGCATCTCGACGACGCGGGTACTCGGGGGCATCGGCCCATCGAGATCTGGGAAGACGTCATGACCGCCAAGTCCGGCGGTGTCGACGAACAGGTTCCATTTCAACCCCCGGCCGATCTCGGGCATGTGGTAGGACCGATTTTGGCCGGTGCTATTGAACATCATCAACACATCGCGTCCGAGGCCTTCGGGGTCGTCGGCTTTGGCCGGGGCACCGATGTAGGCGACCATGGCCAACTCGTTTTGCCCCCAATCCAGCGGTTTCCCCGAGATGCCGTACCAGGACACGTCGGGAATCGTTCGTCCGTCGACGGGCTGGCCCGTCAAGAACGATTGGCGACGCACCGTCGGTTGCTCGCGGCGGAACTTGATGAGTGACTGCACAAAGCGGAACAAGTCACTGTTTCGCTCGACCGTTTTCCAATCGAACCAACTCACATCGTTGTCTTGGCAATAAGCATTGTTATTGCCTTTTTGAGTGCGTTTGACCTCGTCGCCGCTAACGAGCATCGGCACACCCTGGCTGAGCATGAGCGTCGTGATCATGTTGCGGATTTGGCGATCACGAATCGTGACGATGCCCTTCTTTCGCGTCGGACCTTCGGCACCGTAGTTGTCGCTGATGTTGTGGTTATCACCATCGCAATTATTCTCGCCGTTGGCGTCGTTGTGCTTGTCCTTGTAGCTGACCAAATCGTTCATCGTGAAGCCGTCGTGGCTGGTGATGAGATTGATGCTACAGAACGGGGCCCGTCCGGCGTGTTGATAGAGATCACTGCTTCCAGCCAAACGTGTCGCCAAGGCACCGAGCGTGCCGCCGTCACCGCGCCAGAAACCACGCACGTCGTCACGGTAACGGCCGTTCCATTCCGCCCATCGACCGCTGCCGAACGAGCCGACTTGGTAGGCACCAGCGGCGTCCCAGGCTTCCGCGATAATCTTGGTATCCGCGAGCATCGGGTCCTCGGCGATCAACTCCACCATCGGCGGATTGGGCACCAAATTTCCCTTCCGGTCGCGGCTCAAAATACTCGCCAAATCGAAACGAAATCCGTCGATGTGGTAGTTGTGGACCCAGTGTCTGAGGCAGTGGAAAATCATCTCTCGGACGACCGGATGGTTGCCGTTGATGGTGTTTCCACAACCGCTGTAATTCGTGTAGTGCTGGCCTTCGCTGAGGATGTAATAGACTTGATTTTCCAGGCCCTTGAAGGACAACGTCGGGCCTTTCTCATTGCCTTCGCAAGTGTGGTTGAAGACCACATCGAGGATGACTTCGATGCCGGCGGCGTGCAGG
>JBBSJZ010000074.1:0-16045 GCA_038256795.1 Pirellulales bacterium
ATACAAAAACGCACCGTCGTGCTTCCGCACGATCATGGGTGCTTCAAAACCATCGAGAAAGACGCACACGGCCCCTTCGCTATCCCGTGCTAATCCACGTTGGACCAAGTCGCTCACGGTATCAGCCAGCATGGGATGATAATAGCTTTCGCCGAGGGTATGATCGAATGTCACCTCCAGCCGCTTGTACACCCGCTCAATTTCATCCTTGCAATGCGGCAGAAAATCGTTCCACAGCCGCAGATTCTCGTGATCACCGCGATGCAACTTGGCTGTTTCGGCGAGGACGGATGAGCTAATGGACGGATGCTCATTCGCCTTCTCGAACAACTCGGCATCCGCTTGAACGGCGGCGATTTTGTCTCGATTCATCGCCGCGGCATCCTCAGCGGTAATGATTTTACGCTGAAGCGCAGCGATCGTTTTCTGCTGTTTCTTGCCAGTCTTGTCATCCATGGCATCGAGCGCCGCGACGGCGGTGGCGAGTTCGCCCCGCAAGTCCCCCAATTGCTCGTCCAACTGCGATTGCGCACCGACGGCTTTCTGGTACTCCATCAATTGATGAACGAGTCGATAAAGTTTGGCTAGCTCCGCGACCGGCGCTTGAGCCACCGCATCCGGATCCCCAAAATGCCGATATCCGTAAATAATGATGCCGAATTGCGTCCCCCAATCTCCGAGGTGGTTATCGGTAATGACGTGGTGACCTAGAAATCTGAAAATCTTGGCGAGGGCGGCGCCGATCACCGTGCTGCGGATGTGGCCGACGTGCATCGGCTTGGCGACGTTGGGCCCGGAGTAATCAATGACTATGGTTTGCGGCGCGGTCGCAGCGGGCACGAGGCAACGATCATCGTCGATCATCCTGACGAGCGAAGCTGCGAGAAACGAATCCTTGAGCCGTAGGTTGATGAATCCGGGGCCGGCGATCTCAGGCGTCTCGCAAAGGTCATCGATGCTCAGTTTGGCGATCACACCGGCCGCAATCTCACGCGGGTTGGTGTGCTTACTCGTCGGACTTTTGGCGAGCGGCATCGCGCAATTGGATTGGTAATCGCCGAACTTGGGGTCAGTGGTACCACGAATCATGGCTGCAAACTCGAGCGGTGTTTCCGTCATTTCGGCGAGTGCGGAAACGAAACGATCGCGGATTAAATGAGCCAAGTGCATCGTGGTGACTTAGAAATTGAGACGGATGGTTGGGATATGAATTTGCATGAGCCACTCGGGCGCTCGCTGCGATGAACGACGACTCAAGTTTGGCTGCGGCTCTCCCTTCGCCCCAAGCTTTCCTTGGGGGAGAGGGTGCAAATGAAATTGCCACCCGCCTAAGAATCGGGAAGCAGTGGTCGAGCCGTCCCCGGATGAGTCGATTACAAGTGCCGACTCGCGAGCGGCCAGTTGCTTGAGGCTGCAACCCTACTGCGTCACCACTCAGGAATTTGCTTTCAATCCGAGTTGTTCCAACGGCACGATTTTGCCATCGGCCCAGAGCGATTCGAGGTCGTAGAATTCACGCGTTTCGTCATCGAAGAGATGCACCACGACGCTACCGTAATCCAGCACAATCCAGCGGCTTTCTTCGTAGCCCTCGATGCCCATGCGGCGATCACCCAGGTTTTTCTGCAGCACATCGTCAATTTCTTCGCTGATTGCGTGCAATTGACGGCGGCTGGTACCGGTGGCGAGCACGAAGTAATCGAACTCGGCTGATTGCCTACAAACGTTCAAAATAATGACGTTTTCGCCTTTGTTTTCTAGCGCCACTTTGGCTGCCGCAGCCGCCAGCGCCAGACTCGCGTCCGTCCCATGGGGGCGAATGCCGCGGCTCGTGGACACCATCGGATCCACTTCGGGCAGTTTGGGGCCGAGCTCGCTGGTGTTTACCGTTTGCGGATCGGGGGTCGCTTCCGGGGAAGCGTCGTCAGGCACATCGGCCTGGTGGGAGTCTTCATTCATGCCGGGATTCTAATGTTTTTTTCCCGGCTGTCACGGACCGAAGTTGCCGCATTTTGCACGAATTGAACGCCAGGGATGTCTGAACTGGCCGAAGTGGTAGAGTATGAAATTCACATGGCCAGAACGTTTTCAGGTACCACCGCATGACTGATTTTCTTGAAATTGGCGATAAGGCTCCCGCATTCACGTTGCTCGATGATTCCGGCAACGAAGTGAAATTAGCGAAACTCAAGGGCAAACCCGTCGTGATTTATTTCTATCCGCGCGATGACACCCCAGGCTGTACCAAGGAGGCCTGCGCGTTCCGTGACCGGTTCGCGGAGCTGAATGGACTCGGCGTGACGCTGCTGGGCATCAGCACGGATTCAGCCGAAAGTCACTCGAAATTTCGTGAGAAGTTCGATTTGCCATTCCCGCTGCTGGTCGACGAGGACCATGCAATGTCAGAAGAATACGGGGCTTGGCGAGAAAAGAATATGTACGGCAAGAAGTCGATGGGCATCCAACGATCGACTTACTTGATCGACGCCCAGGGAAAAGTAGCCGCCGTTTGGAAGCGTGTGAAGGTCGATGGCCATGACGAACAAGTCATCGAGGCCATCAAAAAGTCTCTTGCCACTTCGCACTAATCACGATTTCACACAACACCTGTGAGCTCGCTTCCCGAGCGTTGGGACGAGTTCACTGCGGCAATCCCAGCCACTGCGGCAATCCCGGCCGACGGCTCAGGGATAGCCGGTTGACCCTCGCTGGAATTTAACGAAGGCGAGTTGCGGGTGTCTTTCTAGCCCTCATCCTGCCCTTTTCCCCCCGACGAAACGCGGAGGGTGAGGGCACAAATAAAAGGGGCATTCGCCTAAGCGCTAACGGCGGACTCGGACTCGACGACATGATCGTCTTGGGGGAGTTCCGAGATCACCGTCGTTTCGAGCAATTCGCCCTTGTCACCGAGATTCTTCTCGGCAGCGTTCTTGTAATCGACGACGTCCCAAACGAGACCACATGCCTTGAGCAACTTGATAGCTTGCCAAGTGATGTCGAATTCCCACCATTGGTGACCGTGCTTGGCCATGCGGGGATAAGCGTGGTGGTTGTTGTGCCAGCCTTCGCCGTACGCCACGAGTGCGACGAACCAATTGTTGCGACTATCGTCGGTCGTTTCATAGTTGCGGTAGCCCCACATGTGCGAGGCGCTGTTGACCATCCACGTCGCATGCAGCACACCGACAAGGCGAACAAACATGCCCCAAATCAACAATGACATGGCCATGTACGAGCCGCCGATGGCATAGCCAATGCCGAACAGCGCCAGCGATACGAGAATGTGCAGCGGCAGGAACATGACATCGAGGATTCGCATCCCGCGCTCTTTGTACAAGTCCGGTACCCAGCGTTGGAGATACGACTTGCGATCCCCATTGTGCGTGTGGAATGCCAACCACGAGACGTGACTCCACCAACCACCGTCGTGGGGCGTATGCGGATCGCCTTCATGATCACTGAATGCATGGTGCTTGCGATGGTCGGCGACCCAGTCCAGTGGGGTGCCTTCACCCGCCAGTGTTCCAATGACGGCGAACGTGTAGCGGACCCAGTTGTACGTTTTCATGCCGGTGTGAGTGAGCAATCGGTGATAGCCGAGGCAAATGCCGAGACTTCCCGTCATCCAGTGCAATACCAACATGACCGCCAAGCCGGTCCACGAGAAGTAAAACGGGGCCGCGAGCACGACGAGGTGGGCCATTCCGAGCCAGCCAATTGCCCACGGCGAGATATTGCCAGCGTGGCTACGTTCGGCGGTTGTAGGTGACGCGTGTTTACTATTTTTCTTGACCGCGAGCGGCTTTTTCGTCTTGCGACCCGGACGCTGTTGGACCGGTGGATCGAGCACATTTGCCATGGGTAGGGTTTCCTTCGGGGGGAACGTTTCCTGGTGGGGTCGTCCGATGAGCCAACTCGACCACCGAACACTCCAACAATCTACGCGTCCAACGAAACGGCCACGTCACAGCCAAGGCCAATTTTGTAACAGCCGTGTAATAGTCTCGACCTTGCTTAGGGAAACTCTGGGATTCGCTCACCTTGACCGTTCCACGTCGGTTCGGGGTGCTGGACATAGCCCTCGCGGATCGTCGCTTTGTCTTTGAGCAGCCTCAATTGATGACTCAGAAATAATCCTGGAACGAGATTCCCGGCGCGACGAAGGCGATAGGCGAGGCTTCCTTTGCGGCTGACGTAGTACATGCCACAGATCTCGCCGATGAACAATTCCCGCTCGAGTCCCAATCCGACGGTTTCGACGCTATCTCCCACGTCCAACCCTTCCGCGTCGACCCTCAACCACATTGCCGGGCGCAACCGAAAGCGAAGGTTGCCGTAGCGATAGTGATAATAGGATTTATCAAACGAGACACGTTTAAACACCCGCTCGCTCGGGATCACACGGGTCACCGTGGCAACATCGTCCGGATGAATCCAACTTTGACCGTCCTGGGGCCAACGCGCGAAACAACCATAATCGGGGAGCGGAGGCCACATCAGACAAAGCAACGTTTGAGGAACCGAGGGCGGTGAAGCCGAATCAATCCATCTTACAAGCTCGGGCAACTCACCGTGGAAATCGAATTATTTCAATTGGCCAAATGCACTTTCTCGGCGGGGGCGACGACGACGAGGTAGGTATTCTGGCCGTCGACGATGCTGACGCGGCGTTTGGCTGCGGTGCCAAATTCGTGTCCCATGCTGTTCATGGCCGAAAGTTGGACGTCATGGACACCGACGCAGATCTCGGCCCTGAGGACTTGGATTTCGCGTGGCAACAACCCCCAACATCGCGTATCGGCGTGTTCGGTCGCACTCCATGCTGTCGCGGCGGCGAAGTGGACGAGTGATCCGGCCGCGCCTTCGAGTCCGATCGCGTTGCGCGTTCCCGCGACAAGGGTTTCTTTCGTCACGCGACGAGTGACGGCGCGGGCGATGGTCCATGGCATCTCCGCATTGACTTGATTGTGTGCCAAGCGACCGACATCCGTCACGGTTTGCGTCGCTCCATAGAGCACACCTCCGACGCGGACGCCGACGGCTTCGATCGGACTCGGCGGGATCACCACGTCGGGAACCTTGACCGAGGCAATGTTGGGCAGCACGGGGCCACCGACACGTCCGGATTCATCCTTGTTGGTTTCGGCGTTGAGAACGGATGAGGCGATCGACAGTGCGGCGGAGGTGGTCTCGGCGACTTTCTCTTCGCGGACGGGTCCACGACCGGTGCATGCAAACACGTACAAGACACCTGTACCCGGCGCGCTGTGCGCACCAAGAGTGGCTCGGACAATGTCTTCTTTTGCGGGTGCGAATGTCGGCTCGACGTGGCTGACGAGTTGGTAAGCTTTCACCGCGTCATCAAAGTCATGATGCGTCGCCTCGCGAAGCACACCTCTCAAATACGGCGTGATCGCGATCGGCTGGTACGCTTGTTCGATTTCGAAAGCGCCACGCTCTTTGGCATCCAGCGCGAGTTCTTCTTGCTTGATCGACGCTTGCAATGCATAGCTCTCGGCGTCACTCGCGTCTCCGGCGATCGAGCACACCGCAAGCATCGCGCGGATCATGACCTGTTCGTAACCGGCGGGTCGAAACCGCCGCGCGTTGTCATCCGTGACGAGCGCCGCGGTGGCACCGATGGGAGCCACCGCGGGTAGCGCATCGAAGCGATCTCGGATTTCTCGAAGTCGTTGTTCGGCACTGCGTGGATTGCCGCTGGCGAGCTCGACGATCGCGAGATCAAGCGCGGCGGTGTCAGCACCACGGCTGTGCGAGTTCGCAATCGACTCGAGTGACGCACGGGCGCTCGTCAACTCGCCTCGATGGAAGTCATCTCGCGCCGTCGAAATGTTGTGCCGAGTCAGGCTGCAACCGGTTGCAGCGAGAATGAGCATTGCGATCACCCACATATACAGGGCACCGGACTGACCAGCGCAGCCGGTGCCGTGATCCCTTGGCCGGGCGAACGCGGAGGTGCGACGAAGCCAAGCCTTGAGGATTGCAAACGGCGAATGGCGACTTGCCGATGCTGTCGCTGGCTCGTCACGCATCGATTCGCAAGCTGCAAAGCTCATTTCGCAAATTGCAATTTTATTCCGGCTGGTCCCGATCAACCGTCGGCTTGTCCGAAAGGGCCGAAGTTCCACCAGTTTCCAGCGCGAGTCTTGTGGTAACCCTTGCGAATCTTGGCGGACTCTTTCAGATAATCACCGCTGTGCAGATTCACCATTTCGAGCGTCAGCAGGTAATCACGCTGGGTGCTTTTGTTGCGATCCGTCGTGCCGGTCGTGATCGTCGCGTAAAGCAAGTAATCGACGGGGGTGCCTTGACGTCCGAGCGCCGCGGCGAAGGCCTCGCGGTTTTGGGGAAGAAACAAGGCATCCGGCCTCAGCCGGGTCTCGATCAGTGCGGCGTCGACCATGCGGCGGCTGATGCTGCGGAAGGTCTCGGCGCCGTTGATCTGGGAATCGATGCGTTCGTAGAGCTGGTCCTTAAAGTCCGCCATCTCCTCGATGCTCTTGTTTTCGATGCCGATGAAGCACACGGTGGCGGGGCCGGTCGCCAGCGCGCTGCCGATGGTCGCGTCGAGCGACATTTCACTTTGGAACGCGACGGGCTGGACCGCAGGCGGGCAGCGGCCGAGCAATTTAGCAACCGATTCGTCGACCAGCGGGTTCCAAGTTGCGGCTCCGGCGGCGTGGCTGCCGACCATATCGACATCGTCGTTGGCTAGCAAATGACCGTAGCGGTGACTAGCACAACCTGAGAAAGTTGCCACCGAAGTGGCCGAAAATAGGCTACTGGCGAAGTATGCGGTGAACTGGCGACGATCCATCGACGCTCGCTTTTCAGGAAATTAGGGTTGTTCGGCGATAAATCGACGCGAAACGGGCTTGGTCCGCTTGTCGGCAACGCCGCAGGTATCAAAATGTGGCCTTACCGGGCCAGATCAACCCGGCGCCCCCCACCTTGCATCGGCCGACCGACACTGGTGCTATGAACCCGCTGTGAAACGACTCTAACCGTTTCATCGGCCAACCCAACCATCTTGCGTTGACAAATTGCGGGTCTCCGCGAAACTCTGGACCTTTTACCAGGCCTTCCTTAGCCCCGCAAAACCCGCTTTCTCACGCACACTCGAACTCCCAGGCGTCCCGCTACATGTCCGCTGCTGTCACCACGATTCCCCCATCGATCGAATTGCCTGCCTCACCCATCGCGTTTGACCCGATGATGGCGGTCCCGAACGACGTGCTGGCGTCGCCGCTGCTCGCACTCAAGCCCACGCGAATGTCGGACCACGACGACGACGCCGAAAGCGATGACGACGACTCGTCGAGCGACGAGGGCGGCGACAGTGGCAATACGGGGTTCGGTGACGACCTCGATGACGACGACGATCTCGACGAGTTCAATGACATTGACGAAGAAGACTTCGACGACGATTTTGACGATGACTTTGAGGAAGAGCTCGAAGACGACTACGAAATCGAGATCGAAGACGAGATCAGTGCTGAGTTCGGGCTCAGCGGCGGTGAGGAAGGTGAAGATGATCCGGAAGAGAGCATCGACGACTTCGATGACTTTGAAGACAACGAACTTTCTTAAGCGATTGCTCGTCAACCAAGCTTTACGCACGTTCCTTAGCGAAAATAGACAGACGCACTGATGCCAAGTCCTGATGCACCATTCCGCGCGCCAGCCGGAAGCCCGAGTTTCCCGAAACTTGAACAAGAGGTGCTGCAGTTCTGGGACGAGCACGATGTTTACCGCGAATCGCTACGTCGCCGCAGCGAAGCGCCGTCGTTCGTGTTTTTTGAGGGACCGCCGACGGCGAACGGGATGCCGCACCCGGGACACTGCCTGACTCGCAGCATCAAGGATGTCTTTCCTCGCTACAAAACCATGCGCGGATTTCGTTGCGATCGCAAAGCCGGCTGGGACACGCACGGCTTGCCCGTCGAAGTCGAAGTCGGCAAAGAACTCGGCATCCACAGCAAGGAAGAAATTGAAGCTTACGGGGTCGAGGCCTTCATCCAAAAGTGCCAACAATCGGTGTGGCGCTACATGCAGCAGTGGCAGCAACTGACGCGCCGACTCGGCTTTTGGGTCGACCTGGATGATGCCTACGTGACCTACCACCAAAGCTACGTCGAAAGCGTGTGGTGGTCACTCAAGAATCTGTTCGATCGCGGTTTACTTTATCAAGGTCACAAAATCGTGTGGTGGTGGGCCCAGGGCGGGACAGCACTTTCGGCGGGTGAAGTCGGCCAAGGCTATCGAGAAGTCGCGGATCCCAGCGTTTACGTTCTGTTCCCCCTCGTCGATCATCCCACGCGTTCACTCGTGGTCTGGACCACGACCCCTTGGACGCTACCGAGCAACATGTTCGCCGCGGTCCATCCGGAGCTGGAGTACTCCCTCGTTCGCGACGACGAAACCGGTCACGAACTCTTTATTGCCTCAGCTCTCGTGGCCACCATTGCCGCGAAACTGAAACGTGAGTTGCCGGTCATCGAAATCGTGAAAGGCCAGACGCTCGTTGGTAAACGCTACGAGCCACCCTTCACGCATTACCACGACAAACATGGTGCTGAAACCGGCTCGCTCGTTGGCGGCGGATCCGAACACAAGATGTGGCGAGTCGTCGCCGCAGAGTTTGTGACCACGGATTCCGGCAGTGGCATTGTTCACCAAGCGCCGGCGTTTGGCGAAGTCGACCATGAAGTCTTAGTCGCCGAGCGAGCGAGATTCGTCGAAAGCGATCGACCGGAATTGTTGTGCGCGGTCGGCCCCGATGGCAAATTCACTCACGAGTTCGGTGATCTGGCGGGCGTATGGGTCAAGGACGCCGATAAGCCGCTATCACGCCAGTTGCGCGAAGCCGGTCGATTGTTGCTGCTCGAACAGTACCTGCACGAGTATCCGTTCTGTTGGCGCGCCACCGAAGATCCGCTGATCCAATACCCTCGGCGAAGTTGGTTCATTCGCACGACCAAGTTCCGCGACTTGATGCTCAAAAACAACTCGCAAATCGGTTGGCAACCGGAACACATTCGCGACGGTCGGTTCGGTCATTTTCTCGAGTCCAATGTCGACTGGGCGCTGTCGCGTGAGCGATACTGGGGCACGCCGCTGCCGATTTGGGTATGTCAACAAACCGGCGAAATGGAAGCGGTCGACACGTACGACGAGTTGCTCGCCAAGCCAGGCGTTACCGGCATGGAAGTGTGGGATGCCGCGAGCAAGAAGCATCCCGAGTTGCCCGACGACTTGCGTGTTCACAAGCCGTACATCGACGCGATCACCTACGACTCACCGTTCGCCGCGGGAGCCCACATGCGGCGCGTGCCGGATGTGATCGATTGTTGGTACGACAGCGGTGCGATGCCGTTCGCCCAGTGGGGTTGGCCGCACCAGAACGATGATCGGTTCGCGGACCAATTCCCCGCAGACTTCATCAGCGAAGCGCTCGACCAAACCCGCGGTTGGTTCTACAGCCAACTCGCGATCAGCACGATGCTGTTCGGCGAAGGCGCCGCAATCCATGAAGCTGAATCCAAGGTCTCAGCCGAAACCGACGTGCCAGCACGCTTCGGTTCGCAAGCCTATCCGCATCCGTACCGGAATTGCATCGTCCTGGGGCTGATGCTGGGCGAAGACGGCAAGAAGATGTCCAAGAAGGACAAGAACTTTCGCGAGCCGAGTGAGATTTTTGATAAGTACGGTGCCGATGCATTGCGTTGGTTCTTTTTCGCCAAACAAACACCGTGGACCGCGATCCAGTACAAGGAGCAATCGATCAAGGATTCGATCCCCGAGTTCTTGTTGCGATTGTGGAATGTTTACAGTTTTTTCATGATTTACGCGGAGATCGACGGGTTCGACCCCCGCACGGCGACGCAGGCGGACGATCAATTGACGCCCGCGAGTTTGGCATCGAGTCCGACATACCGACCCGCGTCGCAACGGAGCGAGATCGATCGTTGGATCTTGTCGGAATTGAATCAAACGATCGAGACGGTAACGACGCGGATGGACGCGTTGGACAATTACAACGCTTGCCAAGCAATCACCTCACTGGTGGACGCCTTGAGCAATTGGTATGTCCGTCGCTGTCGTGATCGGTTTTGGGCGAGTGAGACTGATTTGCCGGATAAGCACGATGCGTACTGGACGCTCTACGAAACGCTGGTGCAACTATCCCAACTCGTGGCGCCGTTCGTGCCGTTTTTGTCCGAAACGCTGTGGCGTCAACTGACGGCGCCGTTTGGCGACAAAGTGTTACGGAGCGTTCACTGGTGCGATTTCCCGAGCGTGATTGACGATCGCATCGATCGCGAGTTAACGGCGTCGATGCGATTGCTCCGCGAGATCGCATCGCTCGGCCGGGCGGCGCGAGCTGAAGCCAAGCTGAAGGTGCGATTGCCGTTGTCTCGCGTCGAAGTGGTGCTCGCGAGCGGCGAGCGGATCGCCTGGCTCCAGAATCACGACGAATTGGTTCGCGAGGAATTGAACGTCAAGGAAGTCGCCTACACGACGGATGGCGCCGACTATGTCCAGTACACGATCGTGCCGAACTTCAAACGCCTCGGTCCCCGTGTCGGTAAGCAAATTCAAACGCTCAAGGCGGAATTGGCCAAGGCGGACGGAAACCAATTGCTCGCGGAACTCAAGTCCCACGGCTACGTGACGGTCGCGCTCGGTGGCGAGGCCTTGAGACTCGACAACGAAGACATCGAAGTGCGGTTGGAAGCGAAATCCGGCTGGGCCGCTGCCCAAGGCTCGGGATGTGTCGTCGTACTCAATACCGAAGTGACCGATGAACTTCGCGTCGAGGGTGCCGCGAAAGACCTCGTTCGTCAAATCCAAAGTCGTCGCAAAGAAATCGCCTGCGAGTACACCGATCGGATTAGCGTCGCAGTCGAAACGGACGACGCTGAGATCATCGCCGCGATCAAGGCGCACGGTGAATTGATTCAATCCGAAACACTTGCCGTATCACTAGGAACGGAAGCCCTTTCGGGTTGCGAAGCGACGGAGACGGACTTTGGCAAGTTGTACGTGCGGAAGTCGAGCGGAGCATGAGCGGTTCGGGATTGCCGATTGCAGTGTTCTTAAGCGGTGGCGGCCGAACGCTCGAGAACTTGCTCAAGCATCGTGACCAGCGTGGCTTGCCGATTGACATTCGGTTAGTTATTTCCAGCAGTCGTCAAGTGCGCGGCGTCGAGATCGCGAAAGACGCCGGTATTGACACGCGAGTGATCTTGAAGCTCGCTTCGCAGTCCGCCGACGAGTACTCGCGAGCGATGTTCGACCCTTGCCGACAAGTCGGCGCGACGTGGGTCGTGATGGCTGGTTTTCTCAAACATGTGCTGGTGCCCGATGATTTCGTCGACCGCGTGATAAACATCCATCCGTCGCTCTTGCCCGCGTTTGGTGGTGCGGGAATGTATGGGCATCACGTTCACCAGGCGGCGATCGATCGCGGCGTGAAGTACAGCGGCTGCACGGTGCACTTGATCGACAACCAATACGACAACGGACCCATTTTGCTCCAGCGTGTGTGTGACGTGCTCCCCAGTGACGACGCGGATGCATTGGCGGCACGCGTCTTTGAACTTGAGTGCGAGGCGTTGCCCGATGCGATCCGAAGCGTCGTGGCGAGTCTCGATAACCCCGAAGCGTCCCACTCGCTTTGAGCGGGTTCGCTTTGGCCAGAGTTGGCCGCCCTCTTTATCGTACGCATCTCATCGACGTTAATTCCGACGAGGGATGATCAATCAAGACTAGGACGGGAGAGGTGAAGGACCAAGAGTGTGACCACCCCCGTCGATGTGATCGGCCGCTGGGCCACGTTCGTCGGCGTCGGATCGCTTGACGGCGGGTTCACGATGTGGGTGGTGGCGCAAGACGCCGTGAAGGTCGACGACTTCGCGAAGTGTGTCGAGGTGGTTAGATTCTGTGGTGAGAACGGGCCCGTCACCCTAACCCTGTCCCGACGAAGCGTGGGGCGAGGGGACACTTCAAGTTGTTGCAGAGCCATCATGCGAGTTGTTCTTTGTTATCCCGTCGAGTCCAAGCATGTTGCCCAGATCCGTGCGGCAGCTCCGGAGTGTGAGATCGTCAACGCGGGCCAAGAACGCATTGATGAACTATTGCCAACGGCGGACATTTTCGTGGGCCATGCCAAAGTACCGGTCAACTGGGACCGGGTCATGGATGCGGGCCGATTGAAGTTTATCCAATCCTCAGCGGCTGGGTTGGATCATTGTTTGGTGCCGCGGGTGATCGAGTCGGAGATTCCTGTCGCCAGTGCATCGGGTTTGTTCGCGCCCCAAGTCGCTGAGCAAACGTTCTCGTTGCTATTTGGGCTGCTCCGAAAGCTGCCGGTCTTTTTTCGAGCCGAAGCGAAACGCGAATTCATCCGGCGACCCACCGATGACTTACGTGGCAAGACGGTCGGCATCGTGGGACTCGGGGGTAACGGCCGAGCGCTCTCGGGAATGCTCGCGCCGTGGGACGTTCGAATCGTGGCGACGGACTATTACCCGACCCAAAAGCCCGACGAGGTCGCTGAGCTTTGGTCGCACGAGGAACTGGATCGGCTACTCGGCGAAAGCGACATCGTCATTCTGACTTTGCCGCTCAATGCGACCACCGAGAACCTTTTCGATGAAGCGAGATTTGCAAAGATGCGGCGAGGGGCGTACTTGATCAACGTCGCTCGCGGTGCCGTTGTGGTCGAAGCGGCGCTCGTGGCGGCACTCGGCACTGGTCAATTGGCGGGCGCGGGACTCGATGTCACCGAGGTGGAACCCCTCGCGGCAACGAGTTTGCTCTGGGATGACGAGCGTGTGATCATCACGCCGCACGTCGGGGCCCAGTCCCATCGCCGAGTCGACGACACCAATGATTTAGCGTGCGTGAACCTGAAGCGGTTTCTGGCCGGCAAAGAACCTTACAACCGAGTCGACAAGTTGCTGGGGTTTCCACATCCGTCGGTGGTTTGGCATGGAGAAGTCGAGTGAGTAGCAACCGAGAAGCGATCGATTGTGATGGCATCGTGATGTGCGGGACTCGCCAAGCGGGACCACTGCGGTTACCGATGGAGAACGCGGATCAATTCATCGCGGATTTCAATGGCCGCTATGAGAAAGTCGGGATGAGCGTCCAGGCGAAAAAAAAATCCCCGGCGACATCGGATGATGTGGCCGGGGACGGTTGGTCGGTTGATTCGGTGGGTACAGTCGATGTGCCTAGCTTATCTAACCTTTCAGGTGGGGTTTAGCTGCCGCAGCCACAGCTTGGTGCAGCTTCGAAGCCACAGCTTGGCTCGCAACCGCATGCTGGTTCGACAGCGCATCCGCCACAGCTATTGTGGTGGAACAACTTCTTGAGGAAGCCACCCACTTTGTGCTTGTGTCCGCACGCTGGTGCTTCGCAACCGCAGCTTGGAGCAGCAATTTCGCAACCGCAAGCGGGTTCGACATAGCCACACGCTGGAGCTGCACAGCCCATGTCACAGCCGCTGTCGCAGCCACGATGCTTGTGGAACAACTTGCTCAGCAAACCGACTCGAGGCCCGCAGCATGGGTCGACAACTTCGCAACCACAAGCGGGAGCAGCAACTTCGCAACCACAAGCGGGTTCCGAGTAGCAGCCGTTATCACAACCGGCATCGCATCCGCCGTGGCCGAGCAATTTTGCCAAGTGACCGAAGGCGCTGGCGTTTGAAGTGGTGCAGGCAACGAAAGCGATTGCCAACAACGCGGGAACAAATACTTTTCGCATTGTCCAGATCTCCAGAGATTCAGGAAGGGGGAAGGTTCTTGCCAGCACCGCCATGGGTCAACTCGGTAACCCTCGTCGAGAGGATCACCGGTGTCTCAGTACTTGAATGCGGAAGCATTCAATGACTGACTCGGACCACTTGCCGTTTCTAGCTCGTACACTCTTGGTGTTCAGAAGTGCTATCGTCGAGGTACCACGAAAAACATCGTTGATCCTTGATCTTTTCGATCCGAACCCGATTTACACGTGTTGAACGCGCGACATTTGGCTGTTGTGAGGATGGTTCCGCATCTGCAGGACCGCCGTGTCAACGATGTGACCTGAACGGCTGGGACGAGACGCACGAAGGTAGCTACAATTTCGGTTATGGAAACTTTAAGACTATCGACTCTCGCGGGCCTGATCCTTGGCGGTCTTTCATTCGTTCAAGCTGTGGCGCCTGTGCCGCGCACGATCGCTGGTAACGGTCACAACGCCACCGACACCACTGCCTACCGCGATCATGAGCCACTGGGCGTCGCGACGGACATCGCGATGGGGAATCCCTTCGGTGTCCAGCCGTATGGTGATGACCTGCTGATCACCACCGTCAGTGATCACTGCGTGTGGCAACTCAGCCGAGAAACTGGCGAACTGCGACGCATCGCTGGAAATGGCCAGCGAGGCTATAGCGGTGATGGAGGTGTGGCGACGGATGCCCGTTTTGATTGGCCACACGAAGTTCGCGTCGATCGCACCGGCAACTTGTTCATTGCGGATACGCGCAACCACGTGATCCGCCGCATTGATGCGGTCACTCGAGTCGTGTCGACGATCGGTGGTACCGGTGTGGCAGGTTATGGGGGTGACGGCGGACCAGCGGTTGAGGCGATGTTCAACCAACCGCACAGCGTCGTGCTCGACGACGCGGGTGGTATCCTCGTCGCCGACACGATCAATCATCGCGTCCGCCGAATCGATTTGGTCTCTGGTGTCGTGACAACGATTTTGGGGACCGGAAAGAATCGGCTTCCACGCGACGGGGCCGTCGCAGCGAATGAGCCCGTGTTGGGACCGCGATCGCTCGCCGTCGATGAGGCATCGATTTGGATCGCGCTGCGCGAGGGCAACAGTGTCTGGCGTATCGACCGCGCTACGGCGACGGTTCATCACGTCGCTGGTAGCGGTGAGAAAGGCTACAGCCGCGAGGGCGAATCCGCGCTCGCCTCGACGTTCAATGGACCAAAAGGTCTCGCCATAGACGCCGCCGGTAACCTCGTCATCTCAGATACCGAGAACCAAGCGATCCGCTACGTCGACTTGAAAAACGATCGTGTCACGACGTTGACGGGTGGACGTGTTTCGGATGTGACGGCCAAGCTATCGCGGCCACATGGAGTTGCGATTGACGTGGGCGGCAAAGTCATCGTTGGGGATTCTGAGAATCATCGCGTGCTCGAGCAGTGAAGTATTGGCAACACGCTATCCGCCAACGAAAAACGCTCGGCCTCCCCCCGAAGGCCGAGCGTTCACATTTCTTACGTACCCCGCGCAAACTGTTGCCCGACACTCGGTTTTGGACGATCCGATACTTCCATAGCACCGGCTCCCAGATCGAATCGTCGGAGTATCAGCTCTAGTTCACCGTGGACGCTAAGAAACGTCGTTTCGAGACTGGTTCATTGACCAAACCGAAGTTGAAGTTGGGAGCTTGGACGTTCACGCCCAAGCCGAGTTGAGTGAACGCGTTATCGATCGCATCGATATTTGCGGTCGCATTAGTACCGAGTTGCTCAGCACCGTCTTGCAAAGCCGCCGGTTTATCCACACGTTTCACGGTGTAGCTACCCGCCGCGAGATTTTGGAACGAGTAAGCACCGCCCGCTGCGGTCACTTGAGTCGTCGATACTGCGCCGCCACCGGTTTCGGTTCCCGTCAGCTGGACCGTAACACCGGATTGGCCGACGTCACCGGCGTTGAACATTCCGTCGCGGTTGTTGTCGACGAACACGACACCGGAAAGTGACGACGTTCTCGGGTTGATGGTCGTCGTTGCGACAGCCGAGTTGTTGGCTGAATTCGACTCCGGCGTGGTCGTCGTCACCGCCACATTATTTTGCAGGCTTCCGGTCGCAGACGCATCAACGGTGGCATTGATGGTGAACGTGAACGTTCCGGCGGCGGCAAGGTCACCACCGGCGACGGTGATTTGACGCTGTGCATTCGGAGCCGCCAGTGCCGAGCCGCCGGGTCCGGTACCGCTGACGAA
>JBBSJZ010000075.1:0-15976 GCA_038256795.1 Pirellulales bacterium
GATCGAGTCGATCGCTCGACGACTGGATCTCGAATCGACTCTCCGTCCACCTGGGCGTCCGAGGAAAAAGCCAATCGTTAGAGAATCAGCGGAAAAGAGTCCTGACACTTTTTCTTGCGTCCGAAAAATGCCCCTTGTTGCACTAGGCACCAAGAGGCATTTCGAAGGACATTGGCCGAAACCGATAGTCGAACCAAAGCTTTACAAAACGCTTCGTTTAATCCACCGGAGTTTCTGGCGGCGATGGATTCTCCGCCGCGTAAGCTGCTAACTCATCTTGTTCAGCAACGGGTGCATTTGCGGTCGATCCACCGCATCCAACGCTGAGTGTCAGCGTCGAGAGCAGAAGAGCAAAATATACAAATCGTTTCATGCGTAGCCTTCAGTTAAATGGAGAGGTTCAAGCTCGAGTCACAGCACGGTGTTCACTGGAGCGACAAAAAATTGGAATCGAGCCAAAGTGTTAGAGGGTCGTGTTGGTTTCCGATGATGCCTTGGTTCCCAAAGCTCCCCAAAGTCCAAATGGGCTCATTGATCCAGGGGCGACTAATCCCGCCGCGTTACCGACGTGGGCACTGTTTTGGTTGCCGGCCTCGATCGAGTCGGTCACAAACTTAACTGCCCCGTCACCCATCAGCACGTGGCATCCACCTTGGTGGCGACTACTCGCCGGTACAATCCCCAAATTAAAATTGTTTGATTCGAAACAGAGTGGACTGTTGGGAGGCGAAATCGTAGTGAAGTTGTCCCAAATCAATCGGCTCATCGCCCATTTGTAACCACGTCGCTGCTCGGGTTCAGTACCGCCACCCGCTAAAGGCACAAAGGTTGCTGTCGGTCGCCAGAAGCGTGGACGAGCTGGATCGATGTTGACGTCGCAAGTCAGGTTTCCACCGGCTAGGCGAACGTTCGCGGTGGTCGAGAGCGTAGCGCGGGTCCGCACATCATTGTCACCCAAGTCCGATGCAACTTCGCCGGCGGCGATCGTGTTGGAGAGGCCGTCGAGAATGTCACGAAACGCGGAACTGTAGCGGTGAACGAAGAATCCGCGACACGAGGCCTGACGAGCCGTGGCGCCGGCAGTGCTTTCAACACCGTTGTCACCCGTTCCACCCATCATCTGGTGCGCGGAATCTCCGAGGCAGGCAACGTAGTTCTGTCGACCTTGGGCTGGTAAACCGACGCCCGGGTCACTCGGACAGCGGAACGTTGGGACTTCAGTCAGCCATGGTTCATAACGCGCTGTGGCGTGGTGAGCGATGGAACGACGCGGGCCAGGGCCCATTGAAGGAAACCGAGCACCAGTCACTGGATCTTGGCTTGGGCTGCTGATCTGTTCCCACAGCGCCTGTTGCTCGATGAAGGGTGTGATCCCAACCAGCCAGCTAATTTCCAATCGGTTGCTCGCCGTGGGAGCCGCTGCCACTGTCGTCGCATCCGCGTTACCGCCGGTCGTCGGCGTACCCGTCCCGTGCTTCGGGATCATGTTGTACGCAGCATGATAGTTGTGGATGCCAAGCCCAATTTGCTTAAAATTATTGCTGCAACTCATCCGGCGAGCAGCCTCACGAGCCGCCTGGACCGCTGGCAACAGCAACCCCACCAACACGCCAATGATGGCGATCACAACGAGTAGTTCCACCAAAGTGAAACCGGAAACCTGACTTCGAGGCTTCATAAGACCCGACTCCAAAAACGAATGAGAAGAAAAAGAAAAAGCGACACACCCCGCAACCTTCACGAGAAGGCTGCTCGACTTCAAACTTCGGCCGTCCGTAACTCCGCCCTTCGGGTCCGCGGATTTTATCCCTGGATTGACCCCAGAATTGAGGTAGATTCCGTTAAGAAACGATTCGTCGTGAATCAAGTACGGCTGTCCAATCGGCACAATATCAGCTCGTTGTAAAGAAACAAGCCTTAATTGCCGATAGGTTGCCTAGCAAAAATGTGCCATATTCATCGAATGACTGAAGAAGAAGGCCACTGCTGAACGGGTTCATCCCCCCGTTTCGATCAATCGGGCTCGAGAGCACTGATAAGCGATCGACGCGATGGTGGCATATAACAGGGGGCTCGGAACACGCACCATGCCCGGTAGTCTCGTCGCTGGATAAGTCTCACTTGCGTTCCAGGTTGCGGTGCGCGCGGGACCTTGCTGCGACCGTCGTGGCGATATTTCTCACGCCATTAACGGCACGATCGCAGCAGTTTGATCCGAACGCGGACGGCGTGGATGAGCACAACTATCCTGATGCCCAGTATTTCGTCGGGTTAGATTTGTATCGCGAAGGAGCAAAGACAGTCAGGTACCGTTTTCACGGAATTGGCTCCAGCACAGGGAAGAAAAGGGTGACGATGGGAATAAATTGGTTTTCAACGTAGCTCGGATGTGCCTTGTTCTTCCTTGAACGCCTGACCGGACGCATGATGTACCACAGCCGATTTCGTCTACTCAGATCTCCTCACCGAAGTGACGACCACGATTGACCGACATTCGCAACGCATCCAGCACCGCTTGCGAAAGTGCCGCATTGACCCGCTCAACCCAGTTGAGTGCCCGTCCCCGTCGTTGGCAGCGTCATCGCAGCGATTTTATTCGGTGGTTTGGGAGCCATGGCGGGGGCCATGTATGGCGAGTGGACCAACGGAAAACCCTGGCGTGAAAGCTGGACGATTGGTCACGATGCATTCTGGGGACAAACCGCTGGGGTGTTGGGCAAGATGACTGCGGGGCTCGGCGTCGTGCTCATCGCACTCTTCGGTGTCCTGGTTTGAAGCCGGTCGATGCTGGGGCCAACGAAAAAGCCCAGGCGTGGTGCCTGGGCTTGAGGGACGTGATGCGAGTTTGAACCTTAGCTGTTGCCAGCGTCTTCGTCCGCGGTATCGACGGCTTCGTCAACTTCATCGCCGCTGCTGACCGGTGCAGCGTAACCGCCTGCGGCGAGCACGCCTTGTTTGATCACCTCGGTGATCTCGGGGTTCTCGATCAAGAAGTTTCGTGCCTTTTCCTTGCCTTGGCCCAAGTACGTTTCACCGTACTTGTACCAAGCACCGCTGCGGTTGAGCACTTTGTGGGTCGTGCCCAAATCGAGCAAGTCACCCTCGAAGCTGATCCCGTTCGAGTGCATCATGTCAAACTCTGCGATTCGGAACGGTGGTGCGACCTTGTTCTTGACAATCTTGGCGCGGACACGTTGACCGACTTGCTCTTCACCTTCCTTGAGTGCGCCGATGCGACGAACGTCAATTCGGCACGAGCAATAGAACTTCAAGGCACGTCCACCGGGAGTCGTTTCGGGGCTGCCGAACATGACGCCAATCTTTTCACGGATCTGGTTGATGAAGATCACGACGCATTTGCTCTTGGCGATGGCACCGGTGAGCTTCCGCATCGATTGACTCATCAAGCGAGCTTGCAAACCGACGTGGCTGTCACCGATCTCGCCCTCGAGTTCTGCCCGAGGGATCAATGCGGCGACCGAGTCGATCACGATCACGTCGACGGCATTACTCTTGACGAGCATCTCACAAATTTGCATCGCTTCTTCACCGCTGCTCGGTTGGCTGACGAGCAGTGTATCGAGTTCGACACCGAGTTTTTTAGCCCAACTCGGGTCGAAGGCGTGCTCGGCGTCGATGATCGCGGCGATCCCGTCGCTCTTTTGAGCTTCGGCACAAACGTGCAGCGCGAGCGTCGTCTTGCCGCTGGATTCCGGTCCGAAAATTTCGATGATGCGGCCTCGTGGCAAACCTTGCCCGCCCAACGCCATGTCCAAACTTAGACTTCCCGTCGGCACACCCTCGATGTGCAACTTGTGGGCTGCCCCGAGGGGCATAATCGCGCCCTCACCGAACGATTTTTCGATTTGCTGGAGCGTCGTTTTCAGACCCGGTTCAAGCGCCAACACCCTCTTCATACCTGGGTCGAGCTTCACATCCTTCGATGCAATCGCCGTTGCTACTTTCGCTTTCTTCGCCATCGCTTGCTTTCCTTACCCGTGCTTGGTTGAAATACTTGCCGCTGGAGTGCGTCCCCTTCCCCCGAAGTGATCGCACTTACAGTACCGCTGTCGTGGATTGGCTGCAACAAAATTGTCGACCGTTTTTCCACCGCTGCCTTTAGTATCCGACCCCATCGTGACACGTCTGGTCAACGGCCAGCAAAAATATTCCGGAAAGTTTCATACTGCCCTTGCTACACGGGCGATGTGACGGGGAAGCCGAGCGACCACTGCAGTTGAAATTGGGCCCGGTTGAATTCAGCGACCGCGTTCAAGTAGGCTTGCCGCGCCGTTTGCAGCGCTTGCACAGACTGCAGCACTTCGAGCGGCAATCCCTGACCATCGCGGATGCGATCCAGATTTCGCTGGTACGAATCTTGAGCGAAGCGAATCGCTTGTTCGGTGACGGCGATTTGTTCGCGACTGAATTGGACTCTCGCGTACGCTTCGGAGACGTCTCGGGCGACTTGATCCATCACCCTCAGTTTCTCGTACTTGGCTTGTTGGACACGGGCGGATGACTCGCGACGGACGGCTCGCTCGCCCAGGCCGAGGTTCCGAACTTCCCAGGCGACGGCGGCATCCAAGTCGTAACGCCCATCGACATCATTGAGCCCGCCACCGAGACCGCCGCCAAAGCCACCGCTGCTGAACCCCAATAAGACACTGGGCACGAACGGTGCGTACTTCTCTCGCTTGTACGCTTCACACGCGGCAGCCACGAGTGCTTGGGATTCCTTGAGCTCAGGACGCGTCGACAAACCACTCGCGATGAGCACATTCTTATCCGTCACGCTCGACACCAATTCGAGCGGCACGATGGTCGCATCAAGCGGTACCCACCGGGTCGCTGCGGAAACGCTCATCGCTTGGGTCAATCGCGCCGAAGCGACCGAGGTGCGTTGGCGTGCGCCGATCAGTCGGGTGTCGACGAGCAGCAACTCGGTTTGCATCCGATCGGCGTCGGCGCGAAGCCCTGCTCCGGCGGCCGAGAAGTCGCTCGTCAATTTCGCGAGTTCGGCGGTTTGATCACGCGTGTCTTGCTGGATCGTCGTGTCTTGATGAGCATCGACGAGTTCGATGTAGGCGAGTGCGACTTGCAACAGTTGCTGGTTCATGACCGCGCTGGCCGCATGGCCTCGCGCCCACGCGGTCTTCTCAGCGATCTCGGGTTGAAAGATCGCATCGGCTAAATGGAACTGGGCTACGAGTCCCGGTCGTGGCGTCGTGCCGGCACCGGTCGCTCCGGTGCCCAATCCGTATTGCAGCGAGTTGCGATTCACGTCAACGATATCACCGTTGCTCGCTTGGTAATTTCCATCATGGCGATGGGCGCTGAAGCCCGCTTGGATGGTCGGCAACCAAAGGACTTCAGCCCGCTCGAGACTCGCGTACGCCTCTTGAACTCGCCAACGAGCGAGACCTACGGCGGGGTGATCGCCACCGACCATCGCCAGTGCCGTGGGCAAGTTGATGGTCGACAGCGGCGACGGATCGTCGGCGAGTTGAGAATCATCAAACGCGACCTGGGTGACAGCGGTGACGGTGGTTTCTTCGGCTGGAGAGTCGATCGTGCCAACGATTGACGGAAGCGCCGCCGCTGGCCCCGCCGGGACACTCGTCCGTGACAACTGCGTTGACCCGGCACAGCCGACGCAGCCGACGATAAAGCTCGCAATGATCCAGCGGTGCATCCGATCGTCCTCGTTCTCGTCTCGTCACTTGCAATGAATACAACGCTCGTACCGCTTTGAACGATCGGCCGAACAACCGTCACGAAGCCACTTCGACGGGCGAATAATCGGCGGATTCAGCAGCGTAGGAAGTCGTCACTCGGGCCTGTAGCAACTACGATGCCATGTCCCACTAGCGAAGTTGGCCCGCTCGTGCCGCTGGTAACGAATGTACGGATGATGCAAGGACCCCACCGATGAGCCTCAAAGTCGCTTTCCCCAGCTTTCCGCACAACTCAGCCGTGCTCCTGGCTCTGGTGTTCGCCGCTGCGCTCGGCTGTGACAGCAACGCCCCGATCGCGCTTCACCCCGTGGCCAGGCGGCCGGTCAGCGTCAAAACCGTCGCCGTGACGACTCAACCGATCCAGCGGACGACGACTCAGCCCGCGACGATTTATCCCTACTATGAAGCCGACATCCGCTCTCAAGCCACGGGCTTTGTCAGCGAGATTCGCGCCGACATCGGTGACTTCGTCCAAGCCGGAGATGTGCTCGCGATCGTCGACGTTCCCGAACTTCGCCAGCAACGATTGGTACTCGAGGCTCGCATCGAGCGCCATCAAGCCGACGAAGCACGCCGTGCCGCCGGCGTCGAACTCGCCGAGGCCAAGGTCACTTCAGCCAACGCGAAACTCGTTCAATCGCAATCCGAGGCCGCTGCCGCCGATGCGTCCGCGGCCGCCGCCGTCGCCGAGTTCGATCGGACGGAGGACCTGGTCCAGCGACAATCGCTGCAAGCTCGCATGCTCGATGAAGCACGCTTGAAACGAGACTCACAATCGGCAGTGCAAAAATCAATGGCTGCCACGATCGACTCCGCCGCAGCGGATGTGAGCGTCGCCGAGGCGGAGCGAGTCGCCGCCGCCGCCGAACTCGCGGCAGCTCAAGCCGAGACTAAGATCGTGAATCGGCAACTCGATGAACTCGATGTGCTCATCGATTATGCCAGCATCAAGTCACCGCTCGCCGGTGTCGTCACGGATCGGAGCGTCGACCCCGGCGATCTGGTGCGTCGCGCCAGCGAAGTCGGCAGTGGTCGACCGTTGTTTGTGGTCAGCCAAATGGAGACGGTCCGCGTCAGCATTCCAGTGCCCGAGGTCGACGCGCCGTTCGTCAGTCGCGGTGATGAAGTCAAGCTCGTGTTTCCGTCGTTCGCTTCCGAAATGCCGATCATCGGCAAGGTCGCGCGAACGTCGAGCCGCTTGGACCCGAGCACACGAACGATGATCGTCGAACTCGAGTTGCCCAATCCCGATGGCAAGTTGCTCGCGGGCATGTTCGGGCAAGCGACGATCAACGTGGCGACCCAAGTCGCGGCCAACATGTTGCCCGCCCGCGCGATCCGATTCACTGAAACGGGACAGGCATACGTGTACGTCGTCGGCGACGACGACGCGATCAAGATCGTGAATGTCTCGACGGGGATGGACGAAGGCAACATCATCGAAATCATCTCCGGCGTCGAGCCGGGCGTGATGGTTGTCGATGCTCACCTGAAACGATTCACCGAAGGCCAACGTGTGGCTGTGCTCGCTCAATAACACCACCCGCGGCCGGAAATAGAAAACCTGATGGGATTGATTGACTTTTCACTGAAGAACCGCTTCGCCGTACTCGCGATCTCGATCGCGATGTGCATCCTCGGTGCTGCCGTGATCCCGGGGATCACGATCGACATTCTGCCGGACTTCAAGCAACCGGTCGTCGTCAGCTTCTTTTCCTACCCCGGTTTGCCGACCGTGGACATGGAAAAATCGGTGACGTCGCGAGTCGAACGGGCACTGACGCTAGCGGGAAAAATCGAGCACCAAGAATCTCGCACGATCCCGGGTGCGGCGGTCATCAAGATTTTCTTCCAACCTGGCGCGGACGCGAGTTCGGCGATGAACGATATCGTCAATCTCGAAGCCAGCGATATGTTCCACTTGCCACCGGGTATCGAGTGGCCCTTCACCTTGCGCAGTGAGCCGGCGAACCTGCCGGTCGTGCTCGCGGCGATCTCGGGCGAGGGATTGAGCGAATCTGAGCTTTACACGATCGGGTACTACGCGGTCCGCAATGAGATGGGCGGACTCAAGGGCGTCCAGATTCCGCACCCGTTCGGCGGCAAGTTCCGCCAAATGATGGTCTACGTCGATCCCGACAAGTTGCGTGCGTATCACGTCAGTGCGACCGACGTCGTCCAAGCCATGCAAAAGTCGAACCTCGTACTCGCCGCCGGCACCGCGCGGATGGGCGGTACCGATTACCAGGTCCACCCTCGCAACACGTTGCCGACGCCGCTTGAGATCGAAGCGATCCCGGTCACGATTCGTGACGGCCGACCGATCTTCATTCGGGATGTTGCCCGAGTCGTCGATGATGCGGCGATCCAATACAACATTGTTCGCGTCAACGGAAAACGTAGCGTCTATTGCCCGTTACTTCGCGAGCCCGGCGAGAACACGATCGCGGTGGTCGATCGCGTCACCGCGGCGCTGGCGGAGAAAATTCCGCAGATGAAGGAACAGTCCAAAATTCCTGAGGCGACCGAGTTCACCCTCGTCTCCGATCAATCCGGCTACATTCGCACCGCGATGTCGAGCTTGCTGAATCAAGTCGGCTTGGGATCCTTGCTGGTGGGAATCGTCGTGCTCGTGTTCCTGAGGCGGTTGCTTCCCACGGTGATCATCGTTGCGACGATCGTGCTGGCGATTCTCATCGGGGCCTTGGGGTTCGCATTCACCGGCCAAACGATCAATGTGATGACGCTCGGCGGCATCGCCTTGGCCATCGGCACCGTCGTGGACGCGGGTATCGTCGTTGTCGAAAACATCATCCGCCACCAACGCCTGGGCAAGTCGCCCCTCCAAGCGGCTCGCGAGGGCACCGAAGAAGTCTCCGGCGCGATCCTGGCGGGGACGATCACCACACTCGCCGTATTCTTACCGGCCGTGTTTCTCACCGGCATGATCAAGTACTTGTTCACGCCGCTATCACTGGCCGCGACACTGACGATCGGCGCCTCCTACATTCTCGCGCTCACGGTCGTCCCAGCGTTCTGTGCGACGTTCGTTCGTGAACGGGCCGTGCCCAGCGATGACGATTCCAGTGATGTAAAACCCCAGGGGATTTACGGTCGTTGGCTCGCGATGGCCTTGCGCGTTCCGGGAGTCGTGTCGCTCGTCATCGTCGTCGGTGTCGGTTTGTCATTCTTGCTGGTACCGCGACTCGGTTCAGAATTGTTCCCCGAGGTCGATTCAGGCTCGTTCGAGTTGCGCGTGAAAACGTTGCCAGGCACATCGCTCGTCGAAACTGAAAAAATCGTCGCCAAGATCGAAGCGACGATTGGGCAGGTGATTCCGCCGGACGAGATCGAAACGTTGATCGCGAACATCGGGCTCCCAGTCGGCAAGGGCGCCGGATTCTCGACGGTGCTGTCATCCAACTCGGGGCCGGACACCGCATACGTCATCGTCAACTTGAAGCAAGCGAATCGTTCGACGAGCACGCCTGTTTACATTCGTGCCCTGCGAGAAAAACTCGCGCAAGATTTTCCGCTCGAGGAGTTCCTGTTTGTCTCCGGTGGCATTGTCAACATGGCACTCAACGAAGGCGTGGCGACACCGATTAGCGTGCAAGTTTCCGCCGGATCGCTTGAACAGTGCCGCGAGGCTGCCGAGCGGATCGTTGCGGCGGTGAAGCCGATCGCGGGTACCGTGGATGTGCAAATCGCTCAATCGCTCGACTATCCCCAATTCGATGTGCAAGTCGATCGAACGCGTGCCAAGTACCTCGGTGTTGACCAAGAACAAGTTGCCCAAACAGTGCTCACGGCGCTGGGGTCGAGCGTCGGATACTCGCCGACGATCTGGATCGATCCCAAATCCGGCACCGACTTTTTCATGGGCGTTCAATACGAGTCGAATGACTTCGAATCGCTCGATGATGTTCGTAACATTCCGCTATCGCTCGATACGCCCGAGGGTCCCGTGACGATTCCATTGTCGAACGTCGCCACGGTCACCCGGGTGACGATTCCCGGTGAAGTCGCGCACTACAACATCGCTCGCGTCAACGATGTTCACGTCAACGTCTCGGGCCGCGACATGGGTTCGGTGGCGCGGGACATTGAAACCACTTTGGCCGGGATGGACTTTGCCGCCGGTGTGACGACAACACTTCGCGGACCCGTCGAAACGATGCGAACCGGGATGAGCATGCTGGGCGTCGGGCTCGCGGTGGCGACCGTACTCGTCTATCTCGTGTTGATGGCCCAGTTCCGTTCGTTCGTCGACCCGCTCATCATCATGCTCGCGGTACCGCTCGGCCTTGGCGGTGTGGTCGCCTCGCTGTACTTCACCAACACCTACATCAATATTCAATCGCTGATGGGAACCTTGATGATGATTGGTGTCGTTGTCAACAACTCCATCCTGCTCGTCGAGTTCGGAAACCGTCGACTCGCGGAGGGGTTATCTTCGCGCGACGCGGCGTTGTCCGCGGCCCAAGTTCGGTTGCGGCCCATCTTGATGACCTCGCTCACGCTCGTCGCGTCGATGTTGCCGCTCGCGTTCCAGTTCGCACCTGGTAATGAAGCGATGATTCCGCTGGCGCGAGCACTGCTCGGCGGCATGATCGCCTCAACCGTATTGACGCTCGTGCTCGTGCCTTGCGTCTACACGTTGCTGCATCGGCGTGCTACTGTCGAAGCAGCTCACGTAGGCTGAGTGAACCGGACGCGTCGTGGTTGCCGTCGATCTTGCCGCTTGCCAGCGGTTCGGGCTGGGGTGCGAGCGGCGCTGATCCTTTCTCGGGTCCTGGAGTTAGCGAGGCCGTTGGCGGAGTCTTCGCATCGGCTGGGACGTCCTTGACCTCGAGGGGTTTCGAGCGTTTTTCAGCACTCCACGTGTACTCACATTTTGGGCACTTGTACTTTTCGGTTTTGAGCACGCAAATCGTCCGCGTCCAGGCGCCGTTGTTGGCACACGGGTTACACTTTTTCTGCCAAGGAAAAACCACGCGCGGGATGCAAATGACTTTCGATTCGACATCGAAGCATTCCTTGTCTTCGTCGACCGTCTCGGCGTTGAATTTACAGACATAGTCGCAGTTCGGACAATTGCACTGGTGCGCAGACGCACCGTGTCCGAGTGCGTAACAAATGTTCGAGTGAAGTGAACCACACGCCATCATCGCGATGGCGATCGTCATCATCAAAACGAGGGTCTTCATATCGGTCTCCGATCGATAGCGAATCAGTGAGCTGAAAATCTGGCTTTGGCTTGCAATGATCAAAAATCGATCATGTAACGCATCCCGAGAATCGCGAAGTCACCCTTTCGATCCGGTGCGGTTCCCGGGCTCGGCGATCGTCCTTCACCCGCTCGGCTGATTTCACCCCAGATGAGATTGGTTTGAAGTTTCGAGTAAGCGGTCCAGTACCAATTGGTCGCCAGCGTGACGGCGTTGCTAACACCCCCTTGGATATCTCCATCGGTCAAATCGAGGTGGTCATAGCGAACGCCGACGGATAAGGCACCGAGCCCGTAGCCGGTGCCGCCGCGACAACGATCGACGACAAAGAAATTCTGCAGCGGTTTGACCCGATCGATCGTTCCCGAGGTTCTCTCGAGGGGAATGTATTCGCCCGTCAGGAAGTAGTTGGCGAAAATGTAACCGCCATGAAAATGCAGATCATCGCCGGTGTATCCACCGAGGGGATCTCGTTGGACCCAGTTATTGAAATACTCGCCAGTGATTTGCAGCGATCCGATGTTGAGCATCGATTCGAAGGCGAGTTGCTCGTAATGGTGCGCGCCGAGCATGCGTCCCGTATCGAGCCACCGTGAATCGCTACGCGCTTCCGAACGCGTGCGAAAACGAGCTTCGTTGCTGTTCGCACCCGCATCGATCGTCCCATCGCCGTCGGTTCGGTTGGCGGAACCGGAGATGGCACAGTGGTAATAGCCACGACCACCACTGACGTCGTCGTACCAGGGGCTCGCCGCCAGACGTCCATACAAACCGGCTTGATCAAAGTCCCCGACCGCTTCCCCGGAGATGTTGGTGTTCTCGAGCAAGTACACGCCGTATCGCCAGTTGAATAATTCTTCATCGGAGTAGCCGTACATCGCCGCGCCGATCCGTCGTGCATCCTCATTGAATGCTTCCACCGCCAACGGACGTTCAATGAAAACGTTGTGGCGGCTGCTATTGAGATGGTCCAGACCGATCGGACGCTTTTGATTGCCGATCAACAAAGTTTGATGGTTGGGTAGATTGGTGAAGCCGAGGTAAACGTCCTTGTACTCAGGCGTTTGCGGATTGTTGAAGTCGATTTGAATTCGGTACAGCATGTTCTGCGGTACGTCACCCTGAAGCTCCAAACGAATGCGGCGGAATACCCATCGGTCTTCGGGACCGTTTGCCGGATTGCCGGTTTCGAGAAAGTTGATGTCGTCGTCCGAGTTGAGGAAACTCCACTGGTCCAAGTGGACGCGGCCACCGAACTTCAAGGTCGGTTTCTTTTTCTTGTCGGCAGCCTCCACGTCGACCTTGTCCTTGTACTTGGACCACGACTCGTCGAGTTCCTCGACTCGTTCGAGCAAGGTCATGTAGTCGGCCAGCGGTACGAACTCCGGCTCTTCTTCACCCTCGGTCTCGGCGGCGTCGCCCAGTTCGTCTACTTCCGGCTCCGCCGTGGTCAGACGTGCGACCAGCGGTGTGGAAGTCAATGCCGTCGCATCACCGGCAATAGCGTCGGTTGCCGACGTGGAGGGTGTCTGGATCAAAGACAAGACCATCGCCACTGCGGCCATCTGAGGCCAGCACTTTAAAAATCGTTGATGTCGTTTGCCAGCTTCAAAATTCATTAAGATTCTCGTCCATGAGAAACTCTCGCAACGTACCATCCTTGCTTTTGGCAAGATCGCTACGAACCTAAAATGCGGATCATCCGCCCCGAGTGTGCCATCGGCGCAATACCCGTTAAACGCCGATGAAGTTTTCGTGAAGATGCCAATCCCCCAGAATTTTCGATGAGACCAAGCGACAGAGGCGCTGCGACCGCTACGAATTACCAGGTCGACAGAATCCTCAGCATTGGCTCAGTCGAGTTGATCGATGATCTGTTCTGCAATGGCAAGAGATGCCGTCGCGGCGGGTGAGGGTGCATTGAGCACGTGGATCGCGCGATGGCTACGGGCGAACATGAAGTCATCGACCAAGGCTCCGTCGGGGCCGATCGCCTGCGCACGCACTCCCGATCGGCCTGGGTGAAGATCGTCCGCTCGAAGTTTTGGAATGAGTTTGCGAAGTGCGGCGACGAAGGCAGCTTTGCTAAGCGATCGGTGCATTTCACCCACGCCCATGCGCCAGTGTTTCACGGCAAGTCGGTGAAACCCGGTGAAGCTTAGCGTGTCAAACAAATCACGCGGATTGACCGATCGCCATGAGTAACCTTCGCGAGCCAGAGCCAACACCGCATTCGGTCCGCACTCGACGCCGCCATCGATCATCCGAGTGAAGTGGACGCCGAGGAACGGGAAGGACGGATCGGGAACAGGATAGATCAAGTTTCGACACAGATGCTCACCCGACGGCGCCAATTCGTAGTACTCGCCACGAAACGGCACGATGCGAACTTCGGACTGGCCGCCTGCGATCCGGCACAATCGATCACTTTGCAGCCCGCCACAATTGACGAGGTGTCCACACGCCACCGAGCGACCGTCGCGAGCTTGAACTCGCAATCCATCACCAGTCGCCTCAATTTTGTTGACAGGATAATTCAAAGTCACATGGCCGCCAGCGGCGACAATCAATTCGCTCAACTTTCGGCACACCGCGGCGTAGTTGACGATCCCGGTTTCGGGCACATGCAGCGCCGCGATCCCTGCCGCGTGCGGTTCGAGTTCTCGCAAACCGTCGGTGTCGATGCGATGCGAAAGGACACCGTTGAGTTTCCCGCGTTCTTGGATGCCGTCCAATCGCTGCACTTCATCGGCCGTCGTGGCCACAATCACCTTGCCGCACTTGTCCCAGCCGACTTGGTGCGCGTCACAAAACGCCTCCATCGCCGCTTTGCCGAGACGACAGGTGCGGGCTTTGATCGACCCGGGCCGGTAGTAGATACCCGAGTGCAGCACCCCGGAGTTGTGTCCGCTCTGGTGCGCGGCGACGCGGTTGGCACCGTCGACAACCGTAATCCGCAAGTCGGGGTGACGAGCTTGAAGTCGCCACGCCGTCGCAAGTCCGACGATTCCCGTACCGATCACGAGCACATCGGCCGTCGCACGATTGCCGGATGGGTCACGGGTGAGGCTGCGGGTCAAAGTCATCGGCGCCGGGAAACTTTTCGGTATGGATCGAACTCGCGAGACTTTAGTAAAGAACGAGGTCCACTTCTTCGCAAGCGTTTTTGCTCGCCGTTCGCAACGGATTCCATGAAACACCCGCCACATCGCCGCTCGAACGCACTGGCGATCCGAGCGTTGGGCTGGGTGGTAGCGTTGGGGTGGGTGATAGGGTTCGACGGACTCGTGACGAAGAATGCGAATTTGGCTCTCGCCCAGGAAGCCTTCGATCCGTACGCATCGTCTGGCTTCGCACCGCCCCGCTACGTCGCACCGGCTCAGCCCTGGGAATTGAGCTCACCGCAGGCACCGGGCCCCTCATTCGCGACACCCGTGCTCGTCACGCCGCTGAGCACGGCCGAGGGATGGTTCCCCGTCGGCACGATTTTTCGCGAGTACCTTGCCGACGAGAAAGCGACGCGAATGGCGGGACGACTCGTGAGCAGCAGTAGCGATTCGGCGCTCTTGGACGGGACGCTTGGCGGCAAATTCGCACTCTTTCGACGTGGGCCCCTTGAACCTCTCGGGGGCGCCCCGGCCTTCGAAGTTGCTGTCGAAGGCTCGTCGCAACTACGCATCGACTTGAACGAACAGTTCGATGTCCGCAGCGTCGACTTTCGTCTCGGACTACCGCTCGCCTATCGCTTCGGGCCGTGGAACACGCGGTTCGGATACTATCATTTGAGCAGCCATCTCGGTGACGAATTCTTGCTCAAGAACCCGACCTTCGATCGCTTGAACTTTAGCCGCGACGCCTTGTTCGTCGGTTTGGCTTACTCGCTCACCCCCAACCATCGCATCTACGGTGAAACCTCGTGGGCGTTTGCCAGCGAGGTGAGTGAACCGCTTGATTTTAAATTCGGGATCGAACGATTGCCCGGAGGCGTCACGGGAATCCGCGGCGTACCGTTCTGGGCACTCCACGCGCACTTGCGCGAGGAAGTCAACTTCGGTGGCCACTTCACCGCCCAGGCCGGATGGGCTTGGCGAGGCCCGACGACGCCGGGGTTGCTACGCATTGGTGCCCAGTACTTCGATGGTAAGAGCCAACAATTCAGCTTCTACAATCGATACGAGCAAGCCATCAGTGCCGGCGTTTGGTACGATTACTAGGCACTCTCGCGAACGCGAAATTCTTGGCTCGACCGTCAATCTGGCAAAAGCATTTTCTTGCAGCACGGTCCGCGACTCGTCGAATTGCCTCAGCTCGATGTGAGCTGGTGCCAAACAGTGTTCGCCGAGTCGCTGGGTTCGAACACCCAGCCGTATGCGGATCACGTGGATCCGTTTGAAGGGTGCTGCGAAGTCGACCGCAGTGGGATGAGACCGTTAAATTTCGCCCGAGGGTGACTCATCTTGCAAGTCGCCCTCATTCAGGATTCGGAAGCCTTTGGAGTTGAGCGTCTCCATCGCCAGTTCGATGTTTTCGACCATGATCGCGACGGCGGGGTTGCCGTGGGGGCGAACGATGAGCGGGTATGCTTGGATGATATTCAACTCGGCTTGAAGGAGTGCCGTGCAAACGCGCAGCAGCGGTTGCGGTCCATCGGGTAACTCGACCCCGACGAGGTCGGTTTCGATGATCGCCAAGCCGCTCCGCTCGAGAATTTCACGGCCGCGATCGGCGTCACTCACCAAGAATCGAACAAAGGCGCACTCGGCGGCGTCGTTGATCGAGAGGGCGACGACGCGGATGCCGGTGCCTTCGAATCGCCGCAGCACCTCGAGCAATTGGCCGACACGGTTCTCAAGAAAGACTGTGAACTGACGAATGGCTGGAAAGTTACGCCCACGCATTGTTTCTAGGCTCATGCCCGATCCGTCGCCGAAGCTCATGGTGTGTCATCTCTGGTGAGTGGAAAACGTTTGCACGCAAGAGTTTACGCGGGATTGGTGGCGGGGGTCA
>JBBSJZ010000076.1:0-15961 GCA_038256795.1 Pirellulales bacterium
AATGATCGCAATGACGACCAACAATTCGACGAGGGTGAAGCCTTTGTGACTTCGGTAATTCGAACACATAAAAATAACTCCAGAAGTCTTATTGAAATACCAGCAGCTTTGAAAACAGCAGGACTGATCTACTAATCGGTGAGTTCCGTCGAAGCTGCAGGATCAAGAGCCAGATCACCGTGTTGTTCGACGTGAGCTTTCATCTCGTCTTGGGTTGCTATGACGCCGCCCTGATCGCCACAGCCGACGGTCGTAGAAATTACAAAAAGCAAAAAGAACAAGTGACTGATGCGAATCATCCAACCAACCCCAAAGAAAATGAACTACCGGCTACGGAAACGAAAAATTTCCGTCAACAGTCTAGGTGAAACCACCGCCTTCCGTCAAAGTTTCTCAAAAAATTCACTGCCAAGAAAATATTGAGTATAAATTTTGTTTTGAGCACAATCGAAGCTTCGTGCTTGACGCTGGGTCGCTGATGGCGTGTCCTCTGATGCAACTACGCAGCTGCTGCGTCGCGTCGATCGCAGCATTGTTGCCGCTTTGACTCTAGTCTGGCTGCAGTGGATCTTGCCAGTGTATCGCTGGTAAAAGAATTTTCGCCAATTTACCCACGAAATCAGGCAGCAATTGTCAACCCTTGGCGAAAGTATGTTCTTAAAACCGACTTGTCACTTGCAATTCTTCAGTTTGAGTCGTTTGGAAATAGCCTCTATGATTACCGTCTCTGAACTCCAGTGACGCGGGAGACCACAAGGATGTCAGGGAAGGCAAGCGGGCCTTCCCTGCCTTGCTCGTGAAATGATTCAGCGTCCTTTAGCGGAAAGACACGCCAGTAACTGCCTCGCACCACTGCATCAAAATGAATGGTTTAAAAAATCGACTGAAGCTCATCAGCCTGGTTTTCGGGGTGCAAGCAATTGCCATGTCCCAAGTCCGTGCTGTTGATTTCGCTCACGATGTTGTCCCCGTGCTTCAGCGAAACTGCGTGCATTGCCACGGCGCCCGTGAGTCGGAGGGCGACTTCTCGCTGAACACTCGAGAGTCGGTCATGGATTCGGGATTCGTGGACCTCAACGATGTCGAAAATTCGCGTCTACTCGAAGTGGTCACTTCTGACGACCCAGACACGCGAATGCCGCCGCATGACCGGCCTCCGATGAGCCAACAGGAGGTGCTGGTGTTGCGACGCTGGGTCGAAGCCGGTTTGCCGTGGGATGCTGGATTCACCTTTGCGCTGGATTCTTATGATCCGCCGCTACGACCGCGATCGCCCGAGTTGCCGCCAGCTCGCGATGGACGTATTAGCCCGATCGACCGCATCTTGGACCAGTATCTCAGCGATAATGGTCTGGAGCGTCGACAACCGATCGACGATGCGACCTTCATGCGCCGGGTCTCACTCGACTTGATCGGATTGCTTCCGACGAATGACCAGTTGAACGAGTTTGTTAGCGCCCCCAATCCTAACAAACGAGAACAGATGATTGACTCGTTGCTGGCTAATCACATCGGCTATTCCGACCACTGGATCACGTTCTTCAACGATCTGCTGCGGAATGACTACAGCGGCACGGGCTTCATCACCGGAGGCCGCAAGCAAATCAGCGGATGGCTCTATGATTCACTGCTCCAGAACAAACCGTTCAATCAAATGGCTAGTGAATTGATCGCACCACAAACCGCGGATAGCCAGGGCTACATCGACGGCATCAAGTGGCGAGGCGAAGTCAGTGCCGGGCAAACGGTCCCGATTCAGTTCTCGCAAAGTGTTTCGCAGTCGTTTCTGGGCATCAACATGAAGTGTGCTTCTTGCCATGACAGCTTCATCGACCGTTGGACCTTGAAGGACGCGTACGGATTAGCAGCGATTTATGCCAACGAATCTTTGGAGCTGCATCGCTGCGACAAGCCGATCGGGGAAATGGCTCAAGCCCAGTGGATGTTCCCGGAATTGGGACAAGTCGATGCCGACGCGCCACGTGAGCAACGATTGCAACAATTAGCCGCACTGATGACGCATCCTGAAAATGGCCGATTCGCCCGAACGATCGTCAACCGACTGTGGTACCAAATGATGGGCCGGGGAATCGTTCACCCGCTGGACGCGATGCAAAGTGAACCCTGGGATGAAGACTTGTTGGACCATTTGGCGTTCGATTTCGTCAAGAATGATTTCGACTTGAAAGCGACACTTCGTCAGATCGCCAACAGCGAAGCTTATCAATCCAAAACGGAAGTCATGGGCGAACAAGCGGCAGGTAATCGATACGTTTATCGTGGGCCAAGGACGAAACGGATGACAGCAGAGCAATTCATTGACGGAATCTGGCAATTGACCGGAAGCGCTCCCGATGGATATGACGCCCCCGTGATTCGTGGCATCGTGGACTTAGATGTCGTCGAGTCAACTCGAATGGCAGGCGTTTGGATTTGGGGTGCTAACAACAATGGTGTGGCACCAGGACAAGACACCATCGTGCTTCGCAAACAATTTGAGCTGGACAGTCCGCTGGTTTCGGGTGGAGCAGTCATCACTTGTGATAACGCATTCGATCTCTATGTCAACGAAAAATGGGTCAGCAGCGGAGATGACTGGAGTCGACCGCAATCGGTCGTTTTGAGCAATCTATTGCGGAAAGGAAGTAACACGGTGCACGTGCTGGCCAAGAATGCATTGGACAAACCCAACGCAGCCGGAATGTATTTTGAGGCTCGTTTGAAGCTTAAAAACGGTTCGCAGCTCAATGTTTCGTCGGACGCGTCTTGGCAGTTCAATCCGAATGCGCCCAAGCCCAACAAAAGGAAGCTCGAACAGATCCTAGGCGATTGGAACGATGCGATCGTGGTTCCAGAATTAGCGGTTTGGCAGGAAGTTGTTAACACGAAGATTCGTCCGGTCATTGCGACGTTTGAAATTACCGGAGATATGCCAATGATCCGCGCTTCGTTGTTAAAAAATACCGCTTTGATGAAATCACTCGGCCGGCCGATGCGGGAACAGATCGTTTCCATGCGGCCGGATACGTTGACCACCTTGGAAGCCATCGATTTGGCCAACGAACCACAGCTCGCGGGCGCATTCTCAACGGGAGCCGAACTTCTGATCGCACGCTATGGCGACGATCTTGACGATTTAATTCGGGCGTTGTTTGAATCCGCGTTGTTGCGTAACGCAACACCCTCAGAATATGAAATCATGCGTGCGGCCTTGGGTGACCAACCGGACGCTGCGTCAGTCCAGGATGCCATGTGGGCGGTCTGTATGCTTCCTGAATTCATCTTGATCCGATGATATTTTCACTCTGGTATCCGACGATGTCCGTTGAGAACAAACCCGAAGACTCAAGTGAGTAATATGAACCAGCACGATCACGATCACCTTGACTCGCGTCACTCTGTTCCCCATGCAATCCTTCGCCGCGATTTCTTGCGTGGTTTGGGTGCGGCCAGTGCAGCGGCACTGGCCAGTCACTCGCCCCGCTTAATCGCTAAGGACTCGTTAGGCGAAATCGAACATCCTCGACCGACGGCGGATCATTGCATCTTGTTGTGGATGGCTGGCGGAATGGCCTCTCCGGACACCTTTGACCCCAAGCGATACGCGCCGTTCGAAGTGGGAATGCCGGTTAAGAATCTATTGAGCACGTTTCCGGCGATCGACACAGCCGTCGACAATATCAAGATTTGTGAGGGCCTGGAGAACATCGCCTCGATCATGGATCGGGGAACGCTGATCCGTTCGCACGTTCAACCGGACCTGGGTAGCATCCTGCACTCGCGACACCAATACCATTGGCACACCGGATACGTGCCGCCGCAAACCGTTGCGGCGCCGCACATCGGCGCCTGGATGTCACGAGTTCTGGGGGCACCCAACGCCGTCATGCCCGCTTTCATCAACATCGGTCAACGACTCGAGGGTGTGGGTGAAAGTGAAGAGCTAAAAGCGTTCACGACTGCCGGTTACTTCGGTAGCGAGTTCGGGCCGATGAACCTTCCCTTTCCCGAGGATGCTGCGGTTTCTGTTCGCCCTCCCAAGGGAATGGATTCGCAACGGTTCGCCAATCGCGATCGTCTGTTTCGTCGCTTAGTCGATGCCAGTCCAGATCGTGATCGCATGAGTGACTATCAACAGGACTCTTTGCTGCGTTCGATGGATGCCGCCTATAGACTGCTCAGCAGTAAAGATCGTGACGCGTTCGACATCACACTCGAGCCGAAAGAAAGTTACGAGCAATACAACACCGGCCGTTTCGGGCGAGGATGCTTGCTGGCTCGTCGGTTGGTCGAGTCCGGAGCTAGATTTGTGGAAGTGACAACCGAATACGTGCCGTTCTTGCATTGGGACACGCACGCCAACGGACACGAAACGGCCGAGAAGTTGCACGGTGAAATCGATGGCCCAATCGCGAAACTGATTCGTGACTTAGAAGACCGCAAGCTACTCGATCGTACGCTCGTGATTGTGGCTTCCGAATTCAGTCGCGATGCGTTGATGGAGGGCAAGCCGGGATCAAATGCGAACGATCAAGCGACTGAGAAAGTCGACACTCTCAGCGAAATGAAACATTATGGATTGCATCGTCACTTCACGGGTGGATCGAGCGTCTTGATGTTCGGTGGCGGTATCAAGAGAGGTTTTCAGTACGGCTCGACCTCACCGGAACGGCCACTCGTTGCGATCGAAGATCCGGTCACGATCGAAGATTTACACGCAACGATCATGACGGCCATGGGGATCAGCCCTCGAACGGGCTACGATATCGAAGGACGTCCGTTCTATGTCACGCCCGACGGCAAAGGTAAATGCGTCGACGAATTGTTCGGCTGAGACAAGAACGACAAGCTGATGCAAAAGCCACGGCACGATTCTAGGCCACACGAGGCATGAGCCTTGCGCCGATTGAATGCCATTCGGAGTCGTTGCCTTTCACCACGCGAAAGTAGCATGGTTGCCACCTCTCACAGAGCGAAAGGTGGCAATCGATCAACGTATGATGCTTAGTACTCGTTGGACGAGCCGCTGGCGTCGGTGGCTGAAGCAATGGTGCTGGCCGACACAGCCTGGCGGACCGTTCGGTTGGCGACCTCGGCTTTGAGTTTCGCGATAGCTTCGGCGATCGGCATTGCACCCAAGTCGCCGTCGATGCGATCACGCAGTGCGACCTTGCCGGATTCCGCTTCTTGCGGGCCGACAACGGCCATGTAGTTGATCAGGTCGAGTTGCGCATTACGAATCTTGGCTTGAACCTTACCGTCGGCCGAGTCAACCGTGACCTTCAATCCGGCTTCATCAAATTGCTTGGCCACCGCGACAGCATAGTCAAGCGACTTATCGCTCAGCGGCAGTACCCGGACCTGTTCGGGCGACAACCACATTGGGAAAGCGCCGGCAAAGTGCTCGATGAGAACACCCGTGAATCGTTCGAGCGAGCCGAAGGGCGCGCGGTGGATCATCACGGGGCGGTGCGGCGAATTGTCGGCGCCCTTGTACTCGAGCTTGAATCGTTCCGGCAAGTTGTAGTCGAGCTGGACCGTTCCGAGTTGCCACGATCGGCCGATGCAATCGCGCACCATGAAGTCCGCCTTCGGTCCATAGAACGCGGCTTCGCCCGGCTCCTCGTTGAAATCTAATCCGGCGCCTTGAAGTACGCCCCGCAGAGCTCCCTCGGCGCGACTCCAGTTTTCTTCGCTGCCGACGTACTTATCACTCTTGGGGTCACGCAACGATAGCTGGACTCGGTAGTCGTTGAGCCCGACGGATTGCAGCACAAATTTGGTGAGCTCGATCGTCGCCCGGAACTCATGCTCGACTTGATCGGCGGTGCAGAAAATGTGAGCATCGTCCTGGGTCAAGCCGCGGACTCGCAACATTCCGTTGAGCTCGCCGGTTTGCTCGTGGCGGTAAACGGTTCCGAATTCAAACAACCGCAGCGGCAATTGGCGATAAGAACGTGGTTGGGCTTTGAAAATGTGACAGTGGTGCGGGCAATTCATCGGTTTGACGAGGTATCGCTCGTGGCCGTGTTGCCACTCGGCCAGCACCGCACGCTTCGCCTCTGAGCTAGCGGATGACTTGTATGCGGGCAATTTCACCCCGAGCACTTCAGCCGCCGCCATGAGTTTTTCTTCGCCGTCTTTGTCGATCGTTCCGGCCTCGAGGCGGCTGTTCCAGGCATCGATGAAGCCACCGGCTTCACTCGCGAACAACGGCGGAAATTGGCTGTCGCGATAGTACGGAAAGTGACCGCTAGTTTCGTACAACTCGACACGGCCAAGGTGCGGGCTGAATACGGGATCGTAGCCGCGTGAGAGCATCTCCTTGCGCAGGAACTCTTCGAGCGTGACACGGACTCGCGCGCCTTTGGGTAACCACAAGCAAAGCCCTTGGCCGACTTCGGGATTGATGGCGAACAATCCGTGTTGCTTGCCGAGCACGCGGTGGTCACGTCGCTTGGCTTCTTCGATTTGTTCGATGTAGGCATCGAGTTCCTTCTTGTCAAAGAAGGCGGTTCCGTACAGACGCTGCAGTTGCCGTCCCGAAGCGTCGCCTTTCCAATAGGCACCCGCGACGCTCAGCATTTTGATCGCTTTGATCTTGCCGGCGTCGGGGATGTGCGGCCCGCGACATAGATCGATGAATTCGCCTTGACGATAGAAGCTCACCGTGGCTTGATCACCCAGGCCGGTGTCAATGTGCTCGACTTTGAAGTCTTGGTCCAAATCGTCGCATAACTTGCGAGCTTCGACGCGATCGAGAATGAAGCGTTCGAAGGGTTCTTTGTCCTTGATGATTTTTTTGATCTCGGCTTCGATCTTCGGGAAATCGTCCTCGCTGATTTTTTCCGATATTTCAAAGTCGTAGTAGAAGCCGCCGGAAGTCGTCGGTCCGAAGGCCAACGAAACGCCCTTGTAGAGACGCATCACGGCCCTCGCCATCACGTGGGCGGCGGAGTGTCGAAGCACGTCGAGGGCGGCGGCGTCGCGGCTGGTGAGCAACTTCAGCGGTAGCGGATTGTCACCATCGGCCAACTCACCGAGCGGACGACTCGCGTCAACAATGTTGCCCGCAATCTCGGCAGCAATCACGCTGCGCGCGAGCCCTTCACTTATTCCCAAAGCGATTTCCATGGCCGTGGTGTGCGCCGGGTGCTCGTGGACGGTGCCGTCGGGAAGCTGGATTTTCACGACGCTCGCGGAGGCAGTGCTCATGGTTTCGCTGGAAATTGCTGATCAAAAGGGAGTTCGGGAGCGACCGATCTTGTTCCGGAAGCTCATGTTCAAGGCCAGAATGACGCACGCTTTGGCGTTTCTTTACCGCCGGATAGGATGATGGGCCCAGGGAGTGAGCGTCAATCCCGAATTGAACCGCCCGCTCCCCCGGCTCACAAAACAGCGGCCCGATCCAGCAGTCGCTTCGGATTGTCACGCATCCAGGCCGCAATTTGGGTGTCGGTCGCACCGAGCCCGTCTCGCAACACCGCTTCCATTCGCGGCAGCGTCGCCGCCGACCCCGCGAGATGCGTCCGATCCTCGCACCAAGCCGCTCCCGCCTCGTCGACTTCGACGGTTTGATCGGCAAAACGGAATTGACCAGGCCCGAGTCCCGCGGCGAGCATCGCGTCGCTGATCACCACGACCCGATCGAGCGGCACGAGGTTCATGTAGTTTCGTAGCGCAAAGTTTGGGACATGATGGCCGTCCGCGATGAAGGTGATCGTCAACTGATTGGCCACACTCAGCACTCGCTGGATAATGTTGTCGTGCCGCGGTAGCACTCCCGGACACCCATTGCCAAGATGCGTCCACATCGAAAGGCCGGCGTCGATCGAACGGTGCAATTCGTCCAGCGTCGGATTCGCGTGACCGCCCGAAACGAGAATGCCGTGGCTGGACAAGTATCGAGTCAGTAGCCGACCCGTGTCCAACTCCGGCGCGAGCGTCACCATCCGCACGCGTCCGCCGCCGGCGTCGATCATTCGCTTCATCAATTCGAGATCCGGCGGCAACACGCAAGTTCTCGGATGGGCACCGACGTAACCATCGCCGGCGGAAATGAACGGCCCTTCGATGTGCAATCCGGCGATGACATGCGACTCCTTCGGATGCGTCTCACAAAACTTCACCATCCTCGCAAGGTTCGCAAGCATCCGAGTCACTGGGGCGGTAATGATCGTCGCCAGCACCGCGTCAACGCCGTCCAGGGCGAGTCGCTCGCACACGTTTCTCAGTTGCGCATCCGTGATCGATTCGTCATTGAAATCGACGCCGATGTAACCATTGAGCTGCAGATCAACGTAGCCGTTCATGGGATTCGCTGAACCTTCGCGAGCTCACTTTCATCGAGTCGGATGGCCGCCGCTTCGTCGATAATGAGCACCGCGTGCTGATGATTGCGCAGGATACTCGCGGGAAGCTCAGGCGTGATGTCTCCCACGAGCATCGCGGCAATCGCGGCGGCCTTGCGCTCATCAGGAACACTGCAATAAATCTTACGAGACTTCATGATTTGGCGCACCGACATGCTCATTGCCCGCTTCGGCACCTGGTCGAGCGAAGTGAACCAGCCTTCCCCGACCTGCTGCCTTCGACAAGCTTCATCGAGTTCGACGATCAAGTAGGGTTGTTCGGTTGCAAAATCCGCGGGCGGATCGTTGAAAGCAAGGTGACCGTTCTCGCCGACACCCACGAGAGCGACATCAATCGTCCCTTCGCTAATGGATCGCGATGCTTCAGCGATCATCGCCTGCGGATCACGTTCGCCATTGAGATACAAAAACGATGCGAGCGGCACCTTGCTGACGAAACGCTCACGCAAGTACCGACAAAACGATGCGGGATGCTCGCCGGAGAGTCCCACGTACTCGTCCAGATGAAACGCATGCACTCGCGACCAATCAATCTCGGGCTGGGCCACGAGTGAGGCCAGCACCTCAAATTGTGATGCCCCGGTCGCCACGAGTAAGTTCGCTCGGCCGGATTGCGAAATCGAGCATCGCAGGTCCTCAGCCGCGTGAGTCGCGACCCAGTGGCCCATGGCCTCGCGATCTTTGGTTAATACTATCTGCATGCGACGCCGCTGGCTCTCGATTGACATTGAAAGGGGCACCTCGGAACGGGTACCCTGAAGGGGCTCACTTCATTATGGCCGAGAATCATGCCCGTGATCAACTCGGTACCCGCGATTGCTTTCGGCAATCGTCGCTTGGCCTCGCCTGGCGTGGAGAACTGGCAATCATCGTCGTCGTGGAATTACGTCGCTTGGAGATGAGGAGTGGACGTCAGCGCGTCGGCGATGGCATGGGCGACCTCGGTTGTCGATGAAGTGCCGCCGATGTCGGGTGTGCGAACGCAACCGTCTTTCAGAACTATCGCCACAGCGTTTTCGATGGTGACGGCGGCGTCGATGCAGACCGAATTGCCGTGTCGATCGCCGAGCCAATCCAACATCATCGCGGCGGAAAGAATTGTCGCCATCGGATTGGCAACATTTTTACCGGCAAGTTGTGGGGCGGTTCCATGTGACGGCTGAAATAAACCGTGTTCTTCACCGATTTCTGCCGACGGTCCGAGACCCAATCCGCCAACCAGCGCCGCACCGAGATCCGAGAGGATGTCGCCGAATTGATTCTCCATGACCAAGACATCGAAGTCCCATGGATTTTGCACCATGTACAAACTCATCGCGTCGACATACACCGCACCATGGTCAATCTCCGGGTACGACTTAGCAACGTCCATGAACACTTCGCGAAAGAATGCCATGCTACGAAAAACGTTCGCCTTGTCGACACAGGTTACGATCTTTTTGCCGTCTTTCGGCCGGCCGTTTCGTCGCTGGGCCAAACGAAACGCGAAATCTGAGACCTGTGTCGTTCCGGCTCGGGTAATGACCAGCGTATCGGTCGCGACTTCGTTGCCCACCTTCGCGCCACCACCGAACGACGCGAACAAACCTTCCAGGTTCTCTCGGATGATCACAAAGTCGATGCCCGGCCCCGTATTCTTCAATGCGCACGGCGCCCCCGGATAAAGCTTCACTGGCCGCACCGCGGAATGCACGTTCAACGCCCGTCGCAGGCCGACCATCATCGTCGGCTGTACTTCCGTGCCATCCGGATAACGCACGTCCGGCAAACCGATCGCCGACAACAAAACAGCGTCGGCTTTTAGACATGCGTCAATGACGGATTGCGGTAACGTCTCGCCTGTTTCGCGATACAGTTCCGCTCCGGCTCGGTACGGCGTGATATTCAGGCTCAACCCCGGCGTTGCGCTGACCAAGCGATCCAGAACGATCTGCGTTGCGGCTAAGCACTCGGGGCCAATGCCGTCACCGGGCAGCCCGGCGATTTCAAAAGCTTTCAAGATAGATTATCCAATAAATTCAGTCGCCGAACCTCTTTCGCTTCAACCCAGGGACTAACTTGTTGGTCAAAATCGAGGAAATGTACTGTCCGTTTGTGATCGACGAAGGCGTCCGCATTGACATAGGTCTCATACAAGACAAAGGTTGTCGGATCGGTTTCGTCGACAAGCACATCAAATTGAATGCAGCCAGGCTCTTTTTGAACGGAATCGCGAGCTTGTTGCAAAACACGTGTTTTGAATGACGAAACATTGTCCGGTTGGATGCGAAACGTGACGACGATCGCAAAAGTGGGAGTGGTCATGATGGAGTGCTCAGGTGATTTTGTTGATTGACTTGATGTCGTTCGGCAGGGTCTCGGGTGCCGTCGTATAAACGGCAATGTCGTATTGATCGCGATCGACGACCTGAACGACTGGGTGACGTTTATGAAGGGGCGCCCGTTAGCCCTCCCATCATCACGAAGGCAGCTTCCAAGGCGAGCGGTACTCGTAGTGCAGCATCGTGTTGGCCTCGTCATCGCCTACGAAATGCTCGTTGACCGCGTCCCATTCCAAGCGACGACCGAGCTGAAGCGAGATGTTGGCGAGGTGACAAAACGTGGTGCTGCGATGGCCGATCTCGATATCCGCGTGCGGTTCGGCACGGCTGGCCATGCAGTCGAGAAAGTTCCTGACGTGCAGCGTCGTTAAGGCGTGGTTATTGTTGCTGCCGAGCTTCTTCTCTGGTTTCGTCATCTCATGAGGGTCGGCGAATTGGCCTCGTCGTTCAGGTATGATCTCGTAACCTCTCTCGGACAAGTACGCGGTACCGAGCGTTCCTCGCAGTTCGACTTCGCCCGTTGGCAACATCGGATTGCCGCTGGTTTCGTACATTCCAAACACGGCCAAACGACCCGACGGGAACTGAAACGTGACTTCCATCGTGTCGGGGATGGTGCGATCGTCATCGACCCCAAAACGACCGCCCATGGCGGAGACAAAGTTGGGGGCTTCGTCGCCAGTGCACCAACGAATCGCATCGAGGTAATGAACACCCCAGTTGCCCATTTGCGAACTGTAGTCTTGCCACCAGCGGAATTTGTACGGCGCGATGTTGTCTCGATACGCTTGTTCGGCTCGCGGACCCACCCACATGTCCCAATCAAGATGCTCAGGTGGAGTTGACGTGGGCCGTTGACCGATTCCCGACGGAGCCATGTTGCTGAGCCGATAGGCTCGTGACATGCACACTTTGCCGAGCAACCCATCCTGAATACGCGCAGACAACTCTGCATACTCGGGACTGCTGCGACGATGCGTGCCGACTTGTACGACTCGGTTGTATTTGCGAGCCGCTTTGACCATCTCGCGACCTTCGTGAATCGTTACCGATAGTGGCTTCTCGACGTACACATCCTTGCCAGCCGCACAGGCCGTGATGCACTGGATCGCGTGCCAGTGATCGGGCGTAGCGATGACGACAGCGTCGATGTCGTCACGAGCGACCAGTTCGCGAAAATCGCCAGTTTGAAACGTCTTGCCTTTGACTTTCGCAGCGGCTTTGGCAAGAGCGTTGGAATCGACGTCACAAAGGGCAACCGTTTCGCAGTCGTTGTGTTCGGCGCAAGCATCCATGAGTTGACTGCCTCGATTGGCAACGCCAATGAATCCAAGTCGAACGGGATTTCCAGAGGCAGCCGCACGAGCACCCGTGAATGCCGTGGCGGCGGAGGCAGCGACGGTCGCGGCGGTGCGTTTTTGAAATTGGCGTCGGGAAAGGTTTTCGCTGGGCATGTTAGGCTCTGCTTTTCTGGAAGAGGGTTTAAGTCGTAGCGGGACTCGTCAAGCGTTTCGTTTCCCCCTCCCCACTCGTTCTTCGCGAGCCTCCCGGAGGGAGAGTGACTCGAGTGAACTCCGAATGTCTTAACAACTTCCGCCATAAAAAGTCTGACTATTGCTTGGGAACATCGAGCACCTCCTGGAGTGAGACTGAACAACCCTTGTCCGCTTTGCTACGCTCGGCCGCTTCCATGAACGCGATAATTTCGAGCGTTTCCGTTGAGCTAACCGGTGGCATGCCGGACTTAAAAAACTTAACGATTTCCGCAACCAAAGGTTCATAGCTGCCCGTTCGTTTCAGATGCGCGATCGACTTTGTGCCGACCACCAACGCTCCAAATTCTTGTTTGCCGGTTCGTATGCCTCGGAAGCATCCAATGCGTCCGTCTTTCCAGACACCCGTGACAACATCGGTGCCGTCGGTTTGAGTTCGGGTGACGCTTTGGCACCCTGGTCCCATGACGGCGAACAGTGTTTCAACACCATGGATGCCATACCAAAACAAATCGGGGTGGGTTGGTTCGAGTGTGCAAGGACTGTAAGCGTCGCAACCAGCAATGTCACCGATCGCAGCATTGTTCCGTGCCGTCGCGATCTCCGGAACGAACCGCATCATCGAGCTGGAAAAGATCGGAACACCGTGTTCCTCGGCCAGCCTGAATATCTCCACTGCATCGGCAACGGACGCCGCGATCGGTTTATCGACGAAGACAGGTTTGCCAGCTTCGAGAACCGGGCGGATTTGTTCCAAGTGAGATCGTCCGTCGACTGATTCCAAAAGCACGACATCCACGCGATCGAGCAAATCAGCGATGGATTCAACAACCTCCACATCCATGTCTCGCAACTGCTGCGTGAACCCTTCGACGCGATCGCGACTGGATGCGATGTCGTCGCTTCCACCGGGAAACGCTGCGACGACACGAACGCCCGACATTGGGTCGTCATCCGTTCGCTCGGAGTTCAGAAGTTTTGTAAAAGCGGGGACGTGTGACGTGTCGCAGCCGATGATTCCGGCTCGTAGCGGTTCATCGGCTAACAATGGCGGAGAGAAGATTGCGATGATTCCAAGCATGGATGCAAACGCAGCGGATGTCATTGAGACTTTCTTCCCGGCGCTGATTCGCTGCGTGTCGAAACTCTTGATGAGATCCGCTACGAGAAGAATTACCTTCAATGTGTGTTGAATCATGATTTTCCAAAATGCTTGATGCGTTGAAGTCAAGTAGCCGATTCGTTTCGCCGTCTCCATCACCCAACCTCCTTGCAATTGTATCCTTTCTCAGGCAAGTGTGGTTTGTAGGTCGAGGCAGTCGGCAAGAGTTTCGCGAATCTAAGAGTGAATCGAAACTGTCGATGAATTCGGCTACAACGTGATGGCGCGAGCAATCTCGTTGATCCGATATCCGAAGCCTAGCCCGGAGATTGTCGAAAGGTCAACCATACCGCTTTGCCGACGATACAGACCCGGATGCATTTGGGATTCCAAGTTGGACGCGGCGGGACTGGACTGCATCGAATTCGTTTCCACACCGCTGAGGGTGCCAACGTGTGCCGCCAATCATACGTGCGAAATTTGCGAGAGCATGGGATTGGTCGAGTCTTGCACCGTCATGCTCATGCCGTGCGACTTCGCCCAACAATGACTGAGCAGAACGCCGGTCTGCGTTTTGCATGTCTTGAGAGCGGCGCCCGTCCAGCCCAGTTCTCGGCCAGCCCAGTTCTCGGCCAAGCCGAGACTCAGCACATGAAGGCGCTGGGAAGATTGATGCGGACGAGTGGGAATTCGGCTGTCTTGAACGACCGACCCGCAAGTTCGCTAAGTTCTCGAGTATCTCTTGCATGGTTCACAGAATCACTTGCGGGCATTTGCTGCGCAGATCGCAGGGCAAGGCGCGAGCTACAGTGCCGAGTTTTTGAACCAATCGCAATTTGATCAGACCGCGAATTCGTCCGGCCTTGCTATTTGGCGTTGAGCTTCATCAATTCGAACCGATGCTTTCGCATGTACGAATGGCACTCGACACAGCCAACGGTTAGCGCGACATACCCGAGCGCGGCGCGGTGGATGTCTTTGTCTTTCGCTGCGTCGGCAACCAAGTCCACCGAACGTCGGAAATCGTCACTCTGCGCGATGTACTCGGGCGTCTGGATGACATTCCAACCCGATTCCATGCTCAGCAAACGAAGCAATTGAGCGTTCGCAGCGATTTTTTCAAAATCTTACAATGCTAATCCCTCAAGGATCGTCTGAGCTTTTTCAAGTTTCATTTGCATGAGCGGTGTCAACGCAGTCGGCGGTGATTTCTCAACGTCTGATGGCGGATCAACCGCGTAAACGAGTGACAGTGAGAGAACAAGCACAAGTCCGACCAGTAAAGAGCGTTTCATGAGCTTGGATCACCTAGTGGTAAGGGTTCGTCTTCAGTGGATTGACGAAACACATTTGCATTTCTAGTGCCAATTCGCTCCCGCCGACAGTTCGCGCAATTTCCTCCGTTGAGCGTGCGTCCCGGAGCACGACTGCGCGGCGATTTGTGCGGGGCCGCACGCTTTGGCATCGCGAAGGGAATGGCTTCCGAACTCGTTGTTGGATTCGTTAGGGTTCCTTCACGCGAGGGATAGCTGGCGAAATCCAATCCCATGCCAGTGAGCTTGGCATGGGGCTACTCCCATGGCAGATGCAACTGATGCTGGAAGCCGATTCCACTACCGTTGCAGTTCAGTCGCCTGTTGGGCGGTTAAAAATTGAGTCGGCATACCTCGCAGTAGGAGGAACAATTTGGCCGTTTCCTCGAGTTCTTCGATCGCATAGACCGCCTGGTCCAAGTCGGCGGCGCCGATGACCGGTCCGTGATTGGCGAGCAAGGCACCTCGCGATGATCGGGCAACCTTGGCGACGGCATCCGCCAACTCTTCGTCACCCGGCGGAAAATACGGCACCAACGGCAGTTTTCCGACACGCATGACGAAGTACGCAGTGATTGGGGGAATGGCATCGTCGGGATCAAGATCCGCGAGGCAGCTCACCGCGACCGACCATGTCGAGTGCAAATGCACGACGGCATTTTCTTGAGACCGTGCGTTGTAGTAGGCCAAGTGCAAGAACGCTTCTTTCGATGGTGTCTTACCGGAGAGCAAATTGCCGACCGCATCGAGCCGCGAAATTTCATCGGGTTCCAACCGCCCCAAACAAGAGTTCGTGGGAGTCACGAGAAAACCATCGGGAAGCCGAATGCTGATGTTTCCAGAACTGCCAGCGGTCAGTCCGCGGTCATACAAGGAACGTCCCTGCTCGACCATGCGTTCTCGCAATTCACGTTCGCTCATTTAGACACCTCCATCGCATCAAAAAAGAAACGTGGCCCGCCAAAGTTTCCAGACTTTAGCGCCAGCGACAAACGCCGCGCGTCAATCGAAGTTACCCACGGAATGCCGGGTGCAATCTCTTGTCCGATTCGCACGGCGCGAACTCCCAACGCGTTGATGACCGCACCCGAAGTCTCGCCACCGGCCACGATGATGCGTCGGACGCCGACGGCAAATAGCCGTGTCGCGATCGCCGCAAAAATGGCCTCGGTTCGGCCGGCCGCTTCTCGTTCGCCCCATTGACGTCGCGACGCAGTGATTGACTCCGCGTTCGCACCTGAGGCGATCAAAACCCCTTGCCGCGAATGAATCCATTGATCACGACACCACCGCAACGTCGAGTCGGCGATCGTTTCGATCGTTTCAGTCGTGTCACCCCGAAGATGCAACACGGGATTCG
>JBBSJZ010000077.1:0-15881 GCA_038256795.1 Pirellulales bacterium
AAGCGGGCCGTTGGCCGCGATATCGGCATCACTGTATTTGCCTGCGGCAGTAAAATACAACTGTTGTTCTTCTTGACCGGTGACCGCTGTCGGCATCCCGCTGTCATGGTTCTCGACGGCGGTGGTGAAACCGACACGAAACCGCTCAGTACCGAATCGCAGGTTCGGAATCGTCACATCGATCGGCTTGCCGATGGCTGACTCAGGCAATTGGCCGACGAATTGTGAAGTCATTCCCTCGGCGTCTCCGTCCTGCGGAACGGCTTTCATCTCGATCGGTGTCGCATCTGTATCGCCGGATGCTTTGACGTAAGCCTTCACCGCTTGGATGACGACTTCCTGGATTCGCGTCTCGTCGGCGCCGAGCGTCAACAATCGAAACTGGCCGTCTTTTTCGACCACGGCTTCGGCGTGGTAGCTGTCGGAGCCGATCGGGATCACGATGCCACCGTGTGCACCAGGAATGTGAGGATGTTCGTTCGTCGCCGCGTCGGCGACTGCGGCGGGCGTCACTCCGACCGCGAGCGGGATCGTCGTTGGAGCAGCCGGTTTCGGCTGGCCGCATCCCACCATCGCCAGATTACCCATGGCGAAAAGAGTAGTTACCAGGGCGAAATTCCGTGTTGAAGTCGACATCATGGCGTCCGTGTTGGGGGGAGAGTATCGGGCTTCGATGAGCTGTCCATGAGTCATTGGATGCCATCGACGTCCGCATCCTTCACGAAGAACCCTAAAAATTTTGGCCGCCGTGAAGAAAGTGGCCCGTCGCGGCATCCAAGCCAGTGACGTAGATTTCCGCGTGTGTCTGCGATCACGCAAACCGGAGGTCGGATGTCAGCCGCTGAGGAAGCAATCGATGACGCTATCGTTCGCCGCGCAGCGGTCGGGGATCGCGATGCGCAGCGCCAGATTTATGAGGCTTTCGGTGGCCGTATGTATCGAATTGCACAACGAATCGTGGGCGAGTCGAATGCCGCCGATGTGGTCCAAGATGCCTTCATCCACGTGTTCGAGAAACTACCAAGTTTTCGCCACGAGTCGGAGCTGGGTACGTGGCTGCATCGACTCGTCGTCAACGAAGCGCTGCAGCATCTGCGCCGGCGAGGTCGTTCGGTCATGAGAACGCAAACACTCATGGAACACGAGCTCGCCCAGACGGATGAATCGACTCGGCGACACGATCTCGCTGAAATGTTGGGCCAAGCGATGAGGCTCATTGAACCGGAGTTGCGGTTGATTTTTCAATTGAAGGAAGTCGATGATCTGTCCTATGCCCAGATCGCGGAAATGGTGGGTATTCCCCCAGGCACGGTCGGCTCGCGCCTGAATCGAGCGAGGAGGGATTTGCGTCACCAACTATTGAATCTCGGTTGGGAGCCATCACGATGAATTGTTCATGCGTCCTTGATCATCTTTCGGCTTACATCGACGGTGAGTTAGCCACCTCAATGCGCGATGATGTCCAGCAACACATCGACCATTGTGAGTCGTGTGCTAACGAAGTCGCATCGTTTCGACAACTGGGTGAGCTGGTGAGTTCATTCGGTGAGCCGCCGATCCCTCCGCCGAACTGGGAACAATTTTCGCAGCGAGTGAATTGTCCCGTTGCGATAGCCACCGATGCCACCCGCCAGCACCGTCCGCCCGGTCGTCATCCGATCGTTTGGATTGCGGGTATCGGGGCACTCGTCGCCTTGGCTGCGTCGCTAATGTTGGTCGCTGGTTGGCGAACCCCGTTGATCAACGATCACGACTCGATGGTGCGCCCGTCCGACGCCGTGACGTTAAATTTACAGCCGGTTCTCGAAGGTTTTAGGACCGCTACGAGTTCCGCGGTGAGCCATTTGACAAGCCAGTTTGTTTCGCAAGACGTCACAATGCATCAAGCCGAGGTGAGTTTCGGTCGCCCGACTTACGTCAACATGGCGGCACACGAACAGATGTTGCCCGGCGACGCAACGATCACGTCAACGAAGCTGCTCTCGTTTCCTTACTGCAACTGCCCCCGGGGACAGTGCACCTGTGGTCCGAACGGTTGCAACTGTGTCGTGAGTGTGTGCGAGCGTCCTGACGGGTCGTCTTACTTGGTACTCGAGAATTGCATATCGCAACCGATTAGCTTCGGTGATCTAAAAGTTGAACTTGTCCAACGCGAAGGCCGTGAAGTGAAACAGGTCACCGTCGACGGTACTCGATCGATCACCTTTGACCGCCCGACGGGAGGTGTCACGGTCACGGTCGTTGGCCTTCGCGACGAAGCGGAGATTCAAACGTTGCTGGCGAGCAACTAGGGACTTTGCAAACGGCAACATGTACGGTTTGAGTGGCGTCGTCACTCTTGTTCTGTGATTACCCGTGAAAAGCGAACTGGCTTACGTTGGTTGCGGCCGGGCGGTCGATCGTCCATTGGCGAAGCAGGGTTCCCGCCATCGCTGAGCCACTCAGGAACGCGCCTTCGACGCGTGGTCCGCCGCACCAGTCACCACAGGCCCCGAGTCCGACGGCGGCGTCCCATAAACATTCGTCCTCGAGTGCGACGACGGGACTGGCGTAGAGCCAGCGATGGACGACGCAGTGCGGCACGTCGTTGATGGGACGTCGCATGATTTGCGACAGCGCCGCCAAGAGATCATGCTGGACTCGATCCGGTGACGCATCGAGATGCTCGACGGACCACGGCGTCGATGCGTGCAGCACCCAGGTGGTCGTGCCACTCGCTCGTCCAGGCTTGGAGCTATCGCGGGCGATCCACGACAACGCAAAGTCGTTGATGAAGGCGCCGTCGAGCGGCACATCATCCAGCGCCGATGTTTGCAGCATGACCGCCCAGCATGGCTGCATCTGGACTGCGGCGATGTTCCCGCTCAAATCCGTGTGCCCTTCCAAAAGTCCCAACGATTGGGGGGGCGGGCAATTCGTGATCACGACATCGCTCGTGCTCAGCACGTCGTCGTCGTCGGCACCGATGGCATTCCAGCGCCCATCGCTGTGACGCTTCAGTGCAGTGACTTCCGATTCGTACGCGATGTCCAACCCATTCGACAAATGCCGGGCGATCATTTTCATACCACCGACACCGACGTAACGTGGCTGACTACGTTTTTCTCCGCACACTTCACCGTCGGGATCGAGTTCGACGATACGGCCGAGCCATGGCTCGACGATGGAATCATGCATCCAGCTTTGAACATATTTTGCGAATCGCGGATCGCGTGCCGTGAAGTATTGGGCACCATGGTCCATCGCCAGCCCCGCCGATGTCTGACGCGTGGCCAACCGACCGCCCACGTCTCGCGACTTTTCGAGGACCCGAACGTCGACACCATGGTCACTCAGTGTTCGAGCGGCAATCAATCCGGCGAGTCCCGCGCCGATGATGGTGACGCGCGGTGACGTCGCCGCAATCGGCCGCTCGGTGATGCTGCGGAAACGGACTCGATCCAGCCGGCTCGCATGCTCCTGGATCGGTCGCGGTCGCACACTTCCCAGGATCTCTTGCGGCGGCGAGAACGGGCGATCGAACTGGCCCAAACACCACAGTATCCCGCCGTAACTATTGGGATCACGTCCATCGAGCGCATAGCGATGATTCAAATCGATGAGCAAGTGCAGCGCGCGTTCTGGCGAGTCGGTCCAGCTGAGCAGTGCCTTACCCCAAGTCATCCGCAGGTTGTTGTGCAGTTCGCCGTGACGAAGCAAGCTCATTTGGCAAGCGTTCCATAACTCCTCGTTCGTTTCACCTCGTGCGAGTGTCTCCCAACTGTAACGTTGCTCCCGACGATCGCTTTGGTGCTCGCGTAGCGTATCGATCGCCCATGACGGGATCGCTTCGAGCGAATCGACGGTATCCGTCTTGTGATAGCAAAAGTGAAACGAGAGTTCTCGCCAAAGCAACAACTCATCAAGAAACTTCTCTGCGCTCAACTCGTTCGCTTCACGAGCGATCCGAAAACTACTCACCATTCCGTAGTGCAGATACGCGCTGAGGCGACTCACCCCTTCATGGATCGCCGCATTATTGCGACGCTTGGCGTAGCTCGCCAATCCGGATTGCTTGAATCGTTGCCATCGTGCATACCCGGACCGAGATCCACCGGGTGTATCAGCGACCGGCGCGACCAGGTGATCGATGCGGCACTCGGCAACCAGCGTGGAGAGTGAAACGTCTTGCAGGTCCAACGGCTCAAACGGCAGCGGCTTGATTTTGTCGTTGAGGCGAAACATGGGACAATCGACGTCTTGCTCAACGTACTCAAGGGAAACTTTCGCGGCGTAGAGTTTCTTGGTCGCGTCGCGAAACTCGAACGCCCGAGTGTGGCATTTTGGCACGAGCGAGGGAGTGACGATGCACGAGGTATCCACGCTGAGCATTGGCGTGGTCGTGAGCGTACACAATCGGTCCAGCCAACTGAGCACCGGTTGCACCGGCATCTCTTCGGTCACCAGCACCGCGGCGCCGCGAACTAAGTCACGCAGGTGCGGACCACGATGACCATTTCGCTGCAGGTGAAAGCAATAAGCAATGCCGCGATCCGCCATCTCACGCTGGACGTCGCGAGCCCCTTGGAGGATGAAGGCATGATGCCGATCCGAAGCGTACGGATAGTCTTCGGAGAGCGCATGATAGACGAGCAGCGGCCAACCATTTTGGCGTGCCAAACAAATCGCGACATCCAGTGCCGGGTTCTCGTGGGCACGGACACAGTGATGCATCCAGTACAGCACGTAAGGCTGGGGCAGAGGCCGATTCGCCGAGTCCGTCTCGACCACGACGCGAACTCGCTGCTGCAATCGTTCGGGAAGCGATCGATCCAAGGTAAACTCCACAGGTAGAGGTAAACGCCAGAGCACCATAGCGATGCGGCAACTTCCTGGCGACCATGTACCAGGGGATTGTCACCTGGCGTGACCGCGCAACCCCGTCACACGAAGCCCCCTTTGGATAAGCTTCGTGCGACGAGATTGAGGTAGCCAGACATCCGATGACCCAACCCACGAGCGGGGTCGCAGCGACTAAAGTACACTTCGCTTCCGTTTCGAAAACGGTCACCGTCTCGATCGAGATCAAGAAATCATGAGAAGATCCATCCTTTGGTCGACCCTCGCGACTATTTCGTAGTATTCCCCAATTCGTGCTGCGATCCGCAGTCACGCTGCTGCGCGTGTTCTTTAACGGATGATGCGACGTTTTATGAGTGACCTGACGACGCTGACCCAAACTGCCTTGCACGGTAACGGCTGCCGGATTCGTGTGCTGGAAGTCGGTTGCGGACCCGGTGACCTCGCGTCGCGTTTGCTCTCGCGTCTGGGCGGTCGCTTCTCGATCGACTACATCGGTATCGATCTATCACCCGAGGAAGTCGTCAAGGCTCGCGAGAATTGCCCTCAGCTCAGGTTCGAAGTCGCTTCGGCAACGGCATTGCCATTCCGCGACCATGAATTCGACCTCGTCATTGCCTGTGAAGTCCTGGAACATTTAGACAATCCGAATCTTGCCGTCGCCGAACTAGCCGTGCTTCTTCAGAAGTGGTCGATTTGGCGACTGCCTTTTAAGTCGCCGCGTCGTCCTGAGAGATATCGAGGATTTGACTCTGTGCCCTCCGTGCCTCTGTGTTTCAAAAGCTGCTTCCCGCTTTCGACCGATAGATCGCCAGCGTCGGCGACAAGAACTCATCCGGCGAAGTCAACAACAACTCTTGCAGCATCTGACTTGCCTGCCGCTCCGAGCTTCCTTGCAACCGCATCCACGGTGCCGGTTGCCCCAAGCCTCGCATCACCAGCACTTCCAATGGTACTGGAATCTCGCCCAGCGGCATTTCATTTGCCTCACCGTGGCGCTCCGCCAAAAGTCGCCTTAGCTCGGACTCACTCGGTGGCGTCGGCACAGCCGATAGTGCCTTGTGGGGTACGTCTCCATGGATGCACGTGTAACGAAGCTGGCCGGATGTGACGGGATGCTCCGCCAGCCACCGCTCGAGCAGCCACAGGTCCTGAGCACCATCGAAGTTGCTGTCATGCAGCACCGGTGGAATTCGGTAGCTGCCACCGAACAACGGATTCGCATACGCAAAAAAATGCGGACTATTCGTCAACAGCTCGAAGCCTGTCAAACAAAGCAGCCCGACGACGACCACTGCCCGTACGCGAAAGCCATTCCCGTCTGAATGCATGCTTCTTTCAAGGCAACCTCCCGTCCAAATTGCGAGCTGCTGAAACCCAATCCCGATTAACAGCATCAAGGGTGGTAGTGCCGGAAACGCGTACCGCACATTGAGCGCCATGCGGCTGTGCAGCGACAACAAACCCAGCACGGTGGCCGCGGCAAAAACACACAGCCACCAAGCTGCGAGTTGCTCACGCGCAACCATGTTCTCCGGCGCCGTCTCACCCGAGCATCGCGTTCTTCGCCACAGTAAACATCCACCCACAACCACCAGCGGCAACCCCAACGTGGTACGGAAAAGGTCGCCGTGCGGAGGGAAATGCTGCAAGGAAGGCTGGTACCGTCGGAGCTGATCGAACGTTTGGCCGATCAATTTGCCAGCTTACATTGCGACGGACTGTTTCTCCCGTTAGTCGACAACTTAGGCCTGCATCTACCAGCCCCGGACATTGTGTTTCGCATTCGGCGTCAGTCGGAACTGCGATTCTGCGTTATTGACGGAGCGCAAGCGTTTCGACATGTGCCGCTTGAACTCGACCGCGACTACTGCGATTTCATGGTAGCCGGTTGTCACAAATGGCTGTGTGCCCACAACCCCATGGGCGTTGGCATCCTCGGCCGCAACAGCTCGAGCGACTATATCACGACGTCGATCGCTCGTTGGCTCAAGAACGGAATCGTAGATGATCCCTTGATGGTCTACTCGCAGGAGCTCATCACCGGCGATCATTTTCCGTTTGGCGAGACCGCTCCCATACTTCCGCTGTTAACCGCCAATGCCGCCGCAGTTGATGCGTTGCAGTCAGCGACTGAAGATTCTGCCGAACAAAGCCGTCGCAATGTGATCGACAGTGTCCGCCAAGCCGGCTGGACTGTCGTCTCACCTGAGTCAGATTACGCAAGCCGCATCCTGCTCATTCGCCCGGGGCGCGTCCACCGCAGCCCAGCCGCTGCATCACATCATCTGAGGCGGCGACTACTCGAGCATCAAATCGCCGCCACTACGTACGACCGCTCACTTGTCCGCTTAGCAATTCCCCGCAGCTTCCACCGATCGGGCGCACTCGATCATCTGCAAGACGCTCTGAGGAAAGTCAACCAACAGAACAACAAGGCACAGATTTCTCAGACTTAAAAACAGCTTCTACTGGCATTGATCGATGTTAGATTGACACGAGAATCCACTCGCGCGCTGAAATAGATGTAGCCAGCGCACTTTTGAGCTAACTGACCAAGGTCACGCCCTCGTGGGCGCTGTTGCAGTAACAGTTGTTATTGCACTGACCGCTGGACGACATAGGGTTCGAAGTGCCAGAGCCGTGCGCTAAACTCGCGTCGTTTATCCAACATCGGCCGCTTAGCTCGGAAGCCAACCTTACCGGTTGGAATGACCGGGGCAAGTTAGCAGGCATGTTTGTTGATAGCGGTGAAGGCGGAGTCAAAACAACCACCGCGAGATCCAAAAACCCGAGATGGGTCTATCGGAATTCGGTGCGCAAAATGGCTGCATCGCAATCCATGCCTTGGCAAAATGGCGGGGCGTTGGAGGACCAAGTGGGCCAAGATGGGCGAATTTGCGTCGGCAACGAGACATGTTGCAATTCGGTGAGGGCTAGCGACGCTGGAAATTCACCGGTCAGAATTCCGCGGCAATCAAGTGATCGAGCTGCTAGAATCGTGCTGTTCGAGCATCCCCATCATAACGAATCGCCTATGTCAGACGTTACTCACATCTTGTCGCAAATTGAATCGGGTGATCCGTCGGCAGCCGAACAGTTATTTCCGCTGGTGTATCAGGAGTTGCGAAGGCTTGCCAAAAATCGCATGGCCAGCGAGCGCTCTGATCATTCTCTGCAAGCGACGGGGTTGGTACATGAAGCTTACTTGCGTTTGGTGGATCTTGAGGGTGTTCGACATTGGGATTCTCGTGGCCATTTCTTTGCGGTCGCGGCAGAAACGATGCGTCGCATTCTGATAGACAATGCCCGACGCAGACGCCGCGTTAAGCATGGCGGGGATTTTCATCGCGCGAATCCTGATGTTCTTGATGGGCTGGTCGCTTCGCTTCCCGACCAAGAGCTGCTCGCTTTGGACGAGGCCATGGAAAAATTAGCAGTTCAGGATGAATCAGCCGCTCAACTGATCAAACTTCGCTTCTACGCGGGCTTGAGCATGCCTCAAATCGCGGAATCTCTGGGCCGTCCCCTGCGATCCATCGAACGAGAATGGCGATACGCCCGAAGTTGGTTACATCGCGAAATCTCGGCAAAAGAGACGCCCGCCACCTGACATTTAAGAATCTCGCGAGAATTTTGGCGGGGCTGGGGTGGCGGCCTCGCATTTATAAGTAGAGACGCTGCGATTCAGACAAAACGAACGTAGCTGGCACACTCCGAGTGACGCCCGCTGTCAGCACTCGTTCGAGTCCGAAGACAGTCGTCTCCCTTCACCGATCCATACACCCACACCTTCACGCAAACGAGGAAACGACGATGCGACAGAAACCACAATCCCCTTCCAGTCTAGCCCCCATGATACCGCCAACTCAGCTAGGTGCTCGCGAACTAGCTTCAACGATTCCCGTTTCAGAGCCCAAACGTAGTCAATCTGCGTGGGTACTAACAGCCTGGCTGTTCCTGTTGATCCAAAGTTTCTCGGTGGTCGTCCAGGCGCAAGACTACATTCTACATCGGATGGAACTTAAGCAAGGGGCAGTAACGAATGGTATGAATGACTGGGGCATGGTCATTGGATACCATGATAGCCCTGATAGCGTGGCAGGCAGTCCACAACGTGGCTTCGTTTACGACCACTTAGGCTTGATTGATATTGATTTGCCGCAGACGGTACACTCAATTGACGAATGGATCGTCACTCCAGACGGTTACAATGGATCGTCGTGTGTCAGCATCAATAATAATTTTCAGGCTGTTGGGTACTTCAGCGACAGTACTGGTGGGCGGATTGGGTATATCCTTGATCTTATCACAGGCGATTGGCAACTGTTGCCTCGTCCAAGCTGGTCGGCATACTCCTACGGCATTCGCATCAACGAATCCGGGGACGTGGTGATCTCCAGCCAAAACACACTCTCAAGCCCAACTCGCTTTCAAGTTGACATCGTCAATATCTCAACCGGCTTCCCCATCCCTATTGATTCGTATAGCGACGTTAAGTCCGTACGAGACCTGAACAACTTTGGCCAAGTGGCGGCGATCTTGACGGATAACTCCCCTGTGATCATTGATTACATAAATCAATCCCGTACTCCGATACCTTTCGAAGCAGTATCTCTGAATGATTACGGCGTCGCGGCAGTAACCTATACGGTTCCTGCCTCACGCGGTCGCACCGAAACCCGGGTAGGACGTTTATTCGCAGGCGTGCTTGACGAGATCGCAAACTTTAAATCATGGGCCAAAGACATCAACGATCTTAGTGATGTACTGGCTGTTGTTCCTTCGGGCTCCACCAGCGCATTATTTACAGACGAGTCCGGTTGGAAGCTTGTCAATGACGCGGTAAAGGGAGCTGCTGATGCTACTGAATGGCAGTTTTGGACTAATTCCAATACTAAGTCTAAGTCCGTCTCTGTGATTTCGAACCGCATCGACGGAGCATGCTGGATGGCGGGCCGAGCAGATTTTTCGCAGACAACTGGCTCGGGCAAGAAGGCGGTAACGACACGCGAAACGAGATGGTATTTGATGATTCCCTGAGAGTAAACATAGGAAGAGTACGTGTGATGCTGGCCTGAGACCTCTCGGGCCAGCGGCTTTGGTGTTTCGATCTATCGTGGTCTTCGTTGAGTCTACAAAATGAAAAGCGATGATAACGTCAAATCGTTGTTCTTGAGTTTAATCGATCTGACAACCGAGTCGGAGCGGATCGCTTTCTTGGACGAACATTGCGGAAGCAATAGCGCGCTTCGGCAAGAGCTCTTAGCCTTATTGCAGCACGACCGCGAGGGAGGGAGTTTCTTAGCCAAGCAAGCTTTTGCGACGCAGGCCCATACCCCAGTTGGACATGCCTCAGAGGAGCACGCCTCAGCCGGCAGTCCTAACCAGAACGAACAGTCAGGTACCGTCATCGCTGGCAAGTACACTCTCGCGGAATCCATCGGCGAAGGGGGGATGGGTTCCGTCTGGCGGGCCAAGCAGTCGGAGCCGGTGAAACGATTCGTGGCGGTCAAGCTCATCAAGACAGGGATGGATTCCAAACAGGTGCTGGCTCGCTTTGACGCCGAGCGGCAGGCCCTCGCGCTGATGGATCACCCCAACATAGCCAAGGTGCTCGATGGAGGATTGCACGATGGGCGACCGTACTTTGTGATGGAGCTGGTCAAGGGTGTTCCGATCACCGAGTACTGCGATCATGAAAAGCTTACCCCACAGCAACGTTTGGAACTCTTCGTCTCTGTCTGTCACGCCATCCAACACGCACACCACAAGGGAATCATCCACCGTGACATAAAGCCATCGAATGTCCTAGTAGCCATGTATGACGACCAGCCCGTGGTGAAGGTGATCGACTTTGGGGTGGCCAAGGCAACAGGCGGCAATTTGACGGAAGCGACCATCGATACCGGATTCGGCAGCGTGGTTGGAACTCCGCAGTACATGAGTCCAGAACAAGCGACTTTCAACAACCTGGACATTGACACACGTTCGGATGTGTATGCCCTGGGCATCTTGCTCTATGAGTTGCTCGCTGGCAGTCCGCCATTTTCCGCCAAGGAGTTGCAGCAGAAAGGCCTGCTAGAAATACTGCGTGTGGTGCGAGAGGAAGAGCCACCCCGACCTTCGACCAGACTCAGCACCGCCAACGCTTTTCCCACCCTCGCCGCTCAGCGCGGTACGGAGCCCAAGAAGCTCGCAGGGCTTTTGCGTAACGAGCTTGATTGGATTGTGATGAAGTCACTGGAGAAGGATCGTAAACGCAGATATGAAACCGCCAGCGGCTTCGCAGCAGATGTACTACGCTATCTAGCGGGTGAACCAGTTCAGGCGCATCCACCCAGCAGGGCCTATCGACTCAATAAGTTCGTGCGCCGGAACCGAGTACAGGTAATGGCGGGTGCTGCTGTGTCCCTGGCACTTGTCGCCGGGGTGGTTGGCACGAGTTGGCAGGCGATCCAGGCCGAGCGGGCACGGGCAAGTGAAGCCAAGCGGGCCGAGGCGGAAAAGAATTCCAAGAACGAGGCGGTCAAAAACCTCGCCTTCGCCAAAAAGGGCAACGAGATCCTCGGCTCCATCTTCACTGGGCTAGACCCTAAGGCGAACTACACCACGGTCGGCGAACTAACCCAGGTGCTCAAGGACAACCTGAATAAGGCCGTTCAAGAGTTAGAAGGCTCCGCTATTGGCGACCCGCTAGCGGTGGCCGATATGCAGAACACGCTGGGAAGCTCATTGTTGGGTTTGGGCGATGCCGACCAGGCAATCCATTTATTAGAAAAGGCCAGCGAGACGCGAAAAACCAAGCTGGGTGCCGACCACCCCGACACGCTCAAAAGCATGAACGACCTGGCAGTGGGCTACCTGAATGGCGGGAAGCCGGATCTTGCTCTGCCGATCTTCGAAGAAATCCTAAAGCTCCGAAAGGCCAATCTAGGTGCCGACCACTCCGCCACGCTTACCAGCATGGGTAACCTGGCAGCGGGCTACAACGTTGTGGGGAATCGAGATCTGTCCCTGCCGCTCATGGAGGAAACCCTGAGGCTCAGTACGGCCAAGCTGGGTGCCAACCACCCCCAAACGCTCCAAAGCATGAGCAACTTGGCGATGGACTACGGGAACGGCGGGCAGCTGGATCTTGCACTGCCGCTTTTCGAGGAAACCCTGAAGCTCCGTACCGCCAAACTAGGTGCCGACCACCCCCAAACGCTTCGAAGCATGAACGACCTGGCAAACGGCTACAGGCTCGCTGGAAAGCTGGATCTGGCCCTACCGCTCTTGGAGGAAACTCTGAAGCTTCGGAAGGCCAAGCTGGGGGCCGAACACCCCGACACGCTCAGCAGCATGAACTACATGGCATCGGGCTACGAGGACATTGGGAAGCTGGATCTTGCCCTGCCGCTCTTTGAGGAAGTCCTGAAGCTTCGGAAGGCCAAGCTTGGGTCCGACCACCCCGAAACGCTCATCAGCATGAACAACCTGGCAAATGGCTATCAGGGCGCAGGGCAGCTGGATCTTGCCCTGCCTCTCTTAGAGGAAACCCTGAGGCTCAGTACGGCCAAGCTGGGTGCCAACCACCCCGCCACGCTCACCAACTTGGGCAGCCTGGCCGCCTGCTACAGGTTGGCTGGAAAACTGGATCTGGCCCTGCCGCTCTTCGAGGAAACCCTGAAGCTTGCAAAGGCCCACCTGGGGGACGACGACCCCCGTACGCTCAAAAGTATGAACAACTTAGCATTGATTTACATGGACGCCGGGAAACTGGATCTTGCCCTGCCGCTCTTGGAGGAAGCCCTGAAACTTCAGAAGGTCAAGCTGGGGGCCGACCACCCCGACACGCTCAACAGTATGAACAGCCTGGCATTGGGCTACCAAACCGCCGTGAAGCTGGATTTGGCACTGCCGCTCTACGCGGAAACACTGAAACTTCGTACTGCCAAACTAGGGCAAGACCATCCCGACACGCTTAACAGCATGAACAACTTGGCATTCGGCTACTATGCCGCTGGGCAGCTGGATCTGGCCCTGCCGATCATCGAGGAAACCCTGCGGCTCCAAAAGGCAAAGCTGGGGGCCGACCACCCCCAAACGCTTAGGAGCATGAACAACTTGGCAATGAGCTACCGAGCCATCGGGAAGCTTGATCTGGCACTTCCGCTTTTGGAGGAAACCCTGAAGCTCCGGAAGGCAAAGCTCGGGGCCGACCACCCCCACACGCTCGACAGCATGAAGAATCTTGGTGCTACTTACTCCACGGTCAAGCAGGGGGAGAAGGCAGCAGCAATCCTTAAGGAGTTCGTGGCCGCTCAACGAATTCGGAGCCCTAGAGACGATCCCCGATTTGCCGGGCAGCTAGCCCAAGTGGCGACCGACCTGCTCCAGTGCGATCAGTTCGCCGATGCCGAGGAGATGCTCCGTGAATGCCTAGAGATTCGTAAAAGAATGGAACCGGACGCGTGGTCGACATTCAACACGATGTCGCAGCTCGGCGGGGCGCTCCTGGGCCAAGAGAATTATGCCGAGGCCGAATCGCTGTTGGTAAAGGGCTACGAAGGAATGAAGGAACGCGAAGAAAAGATTCCCCCGAAAGGAGCCGTCCGAATCCCCGAATCCCTCGATCGACTGATCGAGTTCTACACCGCCACGAACAAACCAGAGGAGACGGAGAAGTATCAAAATCTGCGAGCGAAGTATCCAACGCCGACGGAAGTTGTGTCGCTGCCTGAAGGCACGAAATGACTTCTAATGAACCTCCAGGAATACAACTAGCTCAGCAGGGAAGCTGCGGCGAAGATCGATGCAAAGAAACCGGGATAGACGCTTAGCGGCTTCATGCCAGAGCGTGGCCCGCCTTTGAATTAATAGAGTGGATCGTCAGGGTCTGCTTTATCGGCTCGTAGTTTCTTCAAGTGCAGCCCAACCGTGCGGTTCATCGGCCGCCAAAAAGCATTTCCTGCTTTCACACGCCAATAGTAGACCATCCACAAGGCGAGGGCTATTGGTCTTTACGTTTGTAACTGATTTCAGGGTCTCGTTCGCATTTTGGCCGTATCTCACTGATCAGAACCTCTAAAGGACTACACGCCAATCGAATTGTCGACCGCCTGGTACCAGCGGTACCAGCTAGGGTCGGCTGCCAGTTGTTTGGTTTCAGATGCGGCTAGCAGAGGACATTATTTCGGCCGCCCGTTCACATCGTTTTCGTCAAACGCTTCGCCGCCTTGCACGCTCAGGTCGAACCGTCCTGAGTCAGATAGTCTTGCTCACCTTTCCAGTTTCTGATCACGGCGATCGATTGCAGATACAGGCTTTCGCTGGCTGCGGAAGTTTGACCAGCAGAGGAGATCTTCTTCACAAGCCTTAACTCGCACCGACTGGATACAGCGGTGCGTCAGTGTTAACGCGATACTTGACGAAAGGGTCAATGCGTCGCTTTTCCCGTTATTGTTCTTCTTTCGAACATTGGAACTTGCCCTAGTGCGCGGAGGAATGGCTTGATTCGAAACGGTTCGTCCGCTCCGGGGCGAAAGTCATCTTTTCGGATAATGATGCTAAGGGAAATGGTAGTGACAAACTTTTGGGTCGAGCGTGTCGCGATCATCAATCGCTCAGTCCCATGGAAGCCATAGGTTCAGGCCATCCTGTCGATAGACGCGCCCTACGCCTTGCCAGTCGGCGTCGCAGGTTAGTCCGAATTGTGAACAGGCCGTGAAGGCTACTGGCTTCATGGCTTTCATTCGCTCCGCGATTTCATTGAAATTGGCTGCTTCCTCGACACGGCCGTCAGAGCTATTCGTCCAGTTGTACGTGTTGGAAACGCTTTCAATATGAATTTCGCTCCATTGGCCATCAGGCATCTCGAATTCCAATCCAACGGTTGTGATGCGAAGGCGTGTAAGCCAGCGTAGGCCAAGCACATTTTCGCGGATGATAAACCGAGCGATGAAATCGAGCATACCTTCGAGGGAGTATTTGTCGCGGAGCTCGATACTGAGCGGGTCGTCCGAGAGCAACGAACTATGGAAATGAAGCAACGCATCCGAGGCGGCATTTTCGTCCTCGTAAAGGAACTCCATTACGCGGAACAGATCGAGCCGTGCAGCGACAAACTCCTCCTCCTGCCAAAAGACCCCTGCTGACGTGCCCAATGCTTGGGAACTCTCGTCATATTTATCGACTGACATAGCAAGCCTTCATTGCGGTTAACGTGGCGAACGGAATTCACGAACTCATTGACTTCGGGGCGCGGGCAATCCAGGTTTATGATGTTTCTCCAACGCCATCGGAGCACTGGACATGACTATGCCAGAGTGGGCTTTCACAAGCTTATCATTGTATGCCGCGCTGTAGCCTTTAGGCAAATTTACTCGACGCGTTGAGAGGATGGACGCTGATTTGGATTCTAAAGCGAGTTGTGGTAGTTCTAATTGCCAGGCGAGAAATCGCTGGTCGTTTAAGTTTGATGCAAACGTCGTCGCCTTAATCCCGGTTGCCAATACGGTTTCCGGCCAACGGCGACGCGCTCGCATTGAAACGATGGGAGGGACAGGCCTCGGTAAACCAAGTCTCATCAGCTTGGCTAAGAGGTATCTGAATTGTCAGACCAAGCAAGTTCGCTACTTGCCGCTGGCTGTCGCTCTTCGAGCTGGGTTGCATCGAGAGGTGCTCGCCCAGTTCAAAGGAGGCTCGTTGGAGTAATCCTTGTCGGCACACGCTCGCACTGTATGCGAGAATTGCCAACGTACAAGACCAATCCCTGCGTTCTATCCTATACCCCAATGCAACGTGGCTTAGGCATCTTGCCCGAGTACCGACAGGTCACAAGCCTGTCCCACGCTTGATCTTTAAAAAAAATACGAATACGGGCGAGGCGGAAATACTTGGATCGACATCTCGCGATGTCATCCAAGCCGTCAACGAACAAAGCGGGTGAGGCAGGTTGCCTAATCCCGTCACGGGGACTGAGCTTCTTCCAGAAGCTGTGGGCTTTGGTGCAAACCAGAGTTCCTTTAACCGTGCTGGCGTGGGGAGCTGTGAACCTG